>JAEDOP010000039.1 GCA_016301865.1 Alphaproteobacteria bacterium | reverse complement strand
CAAATATTCGTTTGCGCGGGGCCTGGGGAGGAAATGACGAGTTTTTTATTAGGACGCTCTTCATTGTTGCTGGAAATGTATACACTATAACACAAGGTAATTTAAACGTTGTGGGGATAAATTATAATATTTTTGAATGTTTTTAAAAAATAAAAAAAACCGCCGGTTGGCGGAATTTTTATTTTTTCTTGAAACCCTGTTTCGCTTTGAACTTTGGATTATCAGGATCAATCAAGATAACTTGTTTACCACGACGGATTTGTTTAATATTACCGCGCTTCTTCCAAGCCTTTAATGAACTTAAAAATTTCATGTCGTTATCCTTTTTACATGGCGATTATAAACATATTTTTTGAAAAATCAAATAATATATTATTTATTTAGTAGTTGTAGTAGGGGCTGTTGAAATTGTTGAAAACGGTTTTTAGTTTTTTATTAACAAGTTTTCAACAATTATTTGCCGGGATTTTCCGGCTTTTTTGGCAGATTGTTGAAAAACATCCCCAAATAATTAACAGTTGAAAAAGTCGGCGTTTTCAACAGTTTTAACAAAAAAAGGCCGGGGGCTTTTTGTACTTGTTGAAAATTGTTGAAATTGTTATAATTATCAACAGGACGGAAAGAGAATGAAACAGCAGGTATTAAAAGCATTGGCAAATCCGGCGCATATTTTTTATGTGCCTTATTCACTGGCGGTGCTGAATTTTGTTATTCAATTCTTGATTTGGATTGTTTTGTTCGTTGCGTCACTGATTATCACAAAAGGGGCAAATCCGTTTAATCCGATGTTCTTTTTACTGTCTGTGATAATTGTTCATTCGATAATTGCGATATTTTCAAAACGTGACCCACAGTTGGGCCAGATTGTTAACGCAAAATTACAATTGTTAAAACGTAAAATACCAGGGAAATTGGCAGCATGATGAATAATTTAAATGATTTTTTTGAATATTTTGCAGGTGGTGGTTTCCAAATTACGTTGACTGTGCTGGTGGTGGCGGTGATTTTAGTGTTCTTGGTACTGATGATGTATGTGCCAGTGTTAACAAGGAAAATATTCCCAAAGTTTGGATATGCGAAATATTCAAGCTATCTGCCGTTTGGAACGGTTTTTAATGATAATTCAATGCAACTGACAGATGGCAGTTTAATTCGTGTTTATCGTGTCGCAGGTTTGCAGACCAGTATGCAAGATGATGCAACCAAAGAAAAATTTTTAGATTTGCGGGCGCAATTGTTTAATCAAATTCGTGATCCGAATGTTGTGTTGCGATTCTATATGGTGCGGGACGCGGCGGATGAAAATACAAACTATGAATTTGACCAGCCGACTTTGCAACGCATCTATGACAAGTGGCGTGGCCAGGGGTTAAAAATTTTCCTGAACAATTATTATATTGTTTTGTCCGTTGGTGGAACAGATGCGCGGGCAAAACTGAATCAATATGGTAATTATATTGAATCTATTTTGGCGGCATATAAACCACAAGTGTTAAAAAATGATAGTGCGGATAATATGGCGCGGTTCTTTGGACGGATTTTGTCGCCGATTAGTAAGCCAGTCCCGAAACGTGCGGATAATAATATTGCAAAATTAACAACGGTTGATGATGTGGAATTTCTGCGCGATGGAATTGTGCGATATGTCAGTGGTGGCAATCAATCGTTCGCGGCATGTGTGTCGTTTAAAATATCGCCTGATTATTTAGATGAAGAATTTTTTGATACTGTGTCGACAATTCAGACTGAAATGATTTGTATGAATGGATTTCATATTATGGGGGCGGCAGATGTCGAAAGTACAATTCGACAAAAGCGTTCAACCGCAGATGATGAAAGACGCGATTCAACCGAAACCCAAATTTCAGAAGCCCAGTCTGCAATGGATGAAAATTTAAGCGGTAATCAAAGTTTGGTTGATTATTATCCGTTGTTCGTACTGTTTGGGGCGTCGCGTGAAGAACTGCAAAAATATGTTGATGAATTTAAAAAGATTGCCGCGCAATTTGGTATTTCGCCGGTTGTTGAAACATTTGCGGCCAAGGTTTCTTGGTTTGCACAAATTCCAGGGTTCGATGTGTTTCCGCGCAGTTTTAAACTGTTATCGCGGGCGGCGGCGATTTCAATTCCAATGTCAACGCAACCGCGTGGGGTGGAAAATTCAGACTGGGGGCCGGGGCCTTTGGTTGTGTTCCCAACCGCCCAGGGTACACCATATCAATTCCAATTCCATGTGTCGGATAAACCAGCGGCTGTTGGACATACACTGACAATTGGGCCGACCGGTGGTGGTAAAACAACACTGTTTTCGTTTTTGATTGCGCAGAGTTTGCGTCATCCAAAGTTAAAGGCCTTTTTCTTTGACCGAAATAAAGGTGCGGAAATATTTACGTTGTCGGTTGGTGGTAAATATATCACGATGCAAGGGAAAGAAAAAAATTCAGACCCGATGGCGCAGAGTTTCTTGACGCGTTTAAATCCCCTGAAAATGCCGGATACAGCGACGAATCGTGCATTCTTGCGGCGGTGGTTTGCAATTATTTCAGGGCAAAGTGATGCAGCGTCGGCTGATGAAATTGCACGTGCGGTATCTGTGAATTTTGATTATTTGTCCGATAAAGACAGGTTGTTAAAAAATCTGTGGGAAAGTTGTTTTTCATCGTCTGGTAATATGCGGTCGGCACTTAAAAAATGGGTTGATCCGTTGCAGTATGGGGATATGTTTAATGAAGCGTCGGATACGCTGGATTTGCATTCGCGTCTGACCACGTTTGATTTTACCGATATTTTACAGGACGAAGTGTTGTCGCCGGCGGTGATTTCTTATATCCTGCACAGAATTAACAATATTACAGTGTCGGGCGGAAATCCATCACTGATTATGATTGACGAAACAGCGCCGATGCTGGAAAACAAAATGTTCCGCGATAACTTTATCACCGGATTACAAGAGGGGCGCAAAAACCGCCAGGCGTATATGGTTGCATTCCAACGCGCAAATGTTTTGGATAAACTGGGGGTGGGGGATGTTGTTCGTGGCCAGGCCCAGACGGTCATGTTTTTCAGAAATCCCGCCGCAGATGCGTCAGACTATGCACATTGGAATTTGAATCCGTTGGAAATGGCGTTTATCCAGGGCAAGGCATATCCAAACCTGAAACGTGCGGTGTTGTTGTCGCGCCCAGTTAATGGGGAATCGGTGATTTTAAATACAGAACTGGGTGGATTGGGTAATTTGTTGCGGTTGTTTGAATCTGGGCGGTCGTCGGTTCTGTTGGCCGAAGAATTGTATAAAATGTATGGCAATAATTTTGTAAATGAATACCTGAAAAAACAAGGGGCGGCGGATTAATGCGATTATTTGTCTGGGGCGGTTTGTTTTTATTGGTGGGGCCGTGTATGGCGGCGGATTGTTTGCAATTTAAAAAAATTCCAGGCGTTTATATTAATACACCAGATTGGACAAAAACCGTCGTGCAACCACGCACGCCGATGGATTTGTGGCATGGAAATGTGGTGGCAACATTTGTTGATAATTATCAAATAAATGCAGATGTTAATACGGTCGATGATGGGTTCTGTGTGGGATTAAAATCTGTAAATGCCGTTGTTGGATATAATGACTTTGTTGTAAATATTGATATCAGAAATGCGCCGGAAACATGTGAATATAATGCGGTGATGGCGCACGAAGATAAACATATAAATGCATATTTGTCAGTTGTTGATGATTCTAAGGGGGATTTGCAGCGGTCTATTTATAGTGCTGCGCAATCGATAATGCCGCGATTTGTAAAATCACGCGATGATATAGATGGTGTTATAGAAGCAATGAATGCTCAATTACAATCACATCCAGATTTAGTATTAGTTAAGCAAAAAATTAATGCCGCCCAGGAAATAAGAAATAAACAAATTGATAAAATTGAATCAGGCGCAGATTTAAAGAGTTGTAAATAAAATCCCAAAATAATGGGACTGTTATCTAGAAGTTATATCTGAAACCAACCGAAAATTCAGACATTGTGTTTATAAATTCGTTGTTTATCGGTGTGTAATTGTACTGGATAAGGGCGGAAATACTGTCGCCTGGGAATGTGTACATCAGTCCAATGCCGATGCGGGTGCTGACCCTGTTGTCAGATTCTTTGATTTTGGCGGCGTTCAAAGATTCGATATAGTCAAATTTGTTATAGACTTTGTAATTGGCAACACCAAAAGTTGTGAAAAAATCAAATTCATTTGTTATGTTATAATATCCATAGATATCAAACCCAAATACCATATAGTAAATTTCATGCTCGATTGTGTTAAGATATTGTGTATACTGAATATTGTTTGTGGATGAATGTGTGAAAAATAATTCCACACCAAAGTTGCGTCCAATACGTGCACCGGCATTAATTTTAGCGGAATAATATGTTTCATCCAGGTCTGTTTGTAATGTGTAATCAGCAATATTTAACCCAGCATCAATACCAATATATGGGCGGAAATTATTGTTATGTGTATAAATACCAGCGTTCGCGCATATTGGTAATAGGCAGGCAGATATTAACAGCAGTCTTTTCATTTTTATTCCGTTTATTTGTTTATATTTATTGTATTTAAATATGTTTCCTGTGGCAATGATAAAAAATATCATTGGGGGGTGATTTTTTATTAACGGGGGTTGGATTTCGCTCGCTCGGCACAAAGTGCCGGCTGTGCGCAAATTTGTAGTTATTCGAACTGCGTTTCACTTGTTCTTATATACAAATTTTGAACCAACGACCTTCAGTTAATAGGTCAAGTGTTTAATAATTTTTAATGTTGTTTAATTTTTATTGATTTTCTGCGTGTTATATCGTAAAATTAGTTTAACAAAAATTAATATGAATTGGTAGCAAAATGTGAAAATTTGTGATATTAGTAGCAAATAGGTAGCAAAACGAAAAAGATAACGGGTCAAATTTACAGGGGTAAAAAATGACGGATACGACACTGAAGGTGTGACAAAACGTCACGAGTTCTGGTAAGTTGTATGGTTATACAGATGAAATAAAGGTATGTAAAATGGTTGAAGATATAAAAACATCAGAATTAGTGCCAGTTAGTGGTGAATTATTTTTGTATAAAAATGATTATGGGACGGTTAAATTAAACGGTTTGATTTACTGTGAATCTTTGTGGTTAACACAGTCAGCTATTGCTGAATTGTTTGATGTTGACCGCAGTGTTGTGACAAAACATATCCAAAATATATATTTAGATGAAGAATTACAAAAAGAAAACACGTGTGCAAATTTTGCACTTTCCCAGAATTCTGGGATTTATCCGATGGTTAAACCGTCAAATTATTATAATTTAGATATGATAATTGCGGTTGGGTATCGTGTTAATTCTAAAAAAGCCACCCAGTTTCGTATATGGGCAACCAAGGTTTTACATGAATTTGTGCAAAAAGGCTTTGTGCTGGATGATGAGCGTTTGAAATTGGCTGGAAAACCATTTGGTGTTGATTATTTTCGTGAATTGTTGGAACGTGTGCGTTCAATTCGTGCATCAGAACGTCGTGTGTATCAGCAGATTACAGATATTTTTGCAGAATGTAGCGTTGATTATGACCCATCGTCTGAAATTGCGCATAATTTTTATGCAAATATTCAAAATAAATTTCATTATGCAATACACGGTTCAACAGCGGCAGAATTAATAAAAGAACGCGCAAGCTTAGATGCTCCTAATATGGGATTAACGACTTGGAAAAATTCACCGGACGGACGTATATTAAAATCAGATGTGACGGTGGCTAAAAATTATCTGACTGCCGAAGAGTTGAAATCTTTGGAACGTGCTGTTTCTATGTTTTTTGATTATATTGAACATCAGATAGAAGGGCAAAATGCTTTTAATATGGCGCAGTTTGCAGATGCTGTTGATAAATTGTTGGCGTTTAATAATTATAAGATTTTGAACGGGTTAGGTAATGTTAGTGCGATTGAAGCCAAGCATCATGCAGAAGCGATTTATGATGAATTTAATAAAACACAGAAAATAGAAAGTGATTTTGACCGAATTGTAAAATTAACAACAGGCAAATAAATGTCTTCTAATCGTATAAATTTTACAGAACGGGCGTTGGAAAACCTGAGTATTCCCACATCGGGTCAGGTGGTGTATTATGATACCGGCAGTCATGATGGCCTATGTGTTATTGTGACCTATGGCGGGGCAAAGACTTATTATGCATATATGAAATTCCAAGGCACACCAAAGCGTGTAAAAATCGGGCGTGTGGGGCAGATTAAATTGTGCGATGCACGTCGGCAGGCACATAGCTTAAAAGAAATGGCGACCAATGGCACAGACCCCAGTGTTCAAAGACGGGAAAATCTGAATGATATGACGTTGCGCCAGTTTTATGAAAATATCTATAAACCCGAATATTCCACAATCTATAAAAAACAGCATTCTGTTGTGAATGATGACAGTGTGTTCAAGCACAGATTGAATCAATTCCATAATCGCAAATTATTAAGTATCAAGGCGGACGAGATTGAACGCCTGCATGCGGAAACATGTAAAACACACAGTCCATATACGGCCAATCGGGTGTTGTCGCTGATTAAGCATATGTATGTGATTGCGGTGAAGAAAGGCCTGATGGGGATGCGTGGTAATCCGGCCGGCGGAATTCGAAAATTTACAGAAAAAAGTCGGGACAGATTCTTGAACGGCGATGAATTAAAACGGTTTTGGACGGCCTTGGCGGAATGCAAAAATGATGTGTTCAGGAACTATGTGATGATATCACTGATGACTGGGATGCGGCGGAATAATGTACTGACTATGCGTTGGGAACATGTGGATTTTACGTCGGGACTGATATATGTGCCTGAT
>JAEDOP010000038.1 GCA_016301865.1 Alphaproteobacteria bacterium | reverse complement strand
CCCACCAAATAAATAAAAATACCGCATCAACTGCGGTATTTTTATTTATCTCTGGTCGGGGCGAAAGGATTCGAACCTTCGACATCTTGGTCCCAAACCAAGCACTCTACCAGACTGAGCTACACCCCGAAAACAATTATCAGACTGCGACCCTATCTCGGCGATGCTTCGCATCGACGGATGAGCTACACCCCGAAACGACTGCCATTATAACAGCATTTTTTCTGATTGCAAATTTTTCTTTTATTTTTATATCAATTTTTCTATCATTACAGTAATGAGGAAAAGAATATTCTGTTTTTTTGCATTTTTCGCCCTGATTTTCAACGCATCCGCCGCAACACGCGACGCGCGCATGACCAATACAACTGGTTATAACTACAATTATATGTACCCGTATATGAATAACCAGATGCGTACCAACCTGAACCCCGGCGTAACACCAACCCAGAATTCAAACCTGATTGACACAGTTGTTAAAACAACACCGCTGTCCACGGCGCGACGCGTTGTACCACGCACCACCAAGACCACCACCGCACGTTCGGCAACGACATCAAACACCGCATCCGCGCAAAACACACGTCGCGTCGTGGCGCGTCGTGGCAACCTGCGCGGGAATCAAACGCAAAGCGTGGTTTCAACCCCCACAACGAATCGCAGTCATCCAACAACATACACAAATCGTTCTGCGACAACCCAGACCACAAACACCGCAACAGAACGCGTATCATCCACGCGATGCCTGTCCGACTACACAGAATGTATGAATCAGTATTGCGAACGCAAAAACACCGCGTACAACCGTTGCTATTGCAGTTCGAAATTATCCCAAATCGATTCGGAATATCAACCAGCGATTGAAAATCTGATTACCCAGATTTTAACAATGCGTTCAACAAACACATGGACGGACGCAGAAATGGACGAATATTGGATGTCAACCGTTGGCAAATACACCGATGAAAATTCATGGACCAACCTGGACGCAGCCCTTGATATCAACTGGGCGGACATGGAAAGTCGCGTCCGTGGTCAAAACGCATATAACACAGGGCACGAATATTGTGTCCAACATCTGCGGGGTTGTTATTATATGGCGGGCAACCTGCGCGATGCATACCGCTCTGAAATTGCACGCGATTGTGCCACGTACGAGCAATCATTACAAAGATTAAAAAACGCCGCCGAAAGTATAGTGGAATCTTATCGCGAATAATATACCGACTATTTATTATATTCCGCGCACAGTTTATTATGTTTGTAAATATTTCGCGCTAAATCATCGCTTATCACATCCCAGTCGTCCGCACGCCCATATATCGGCACACAAACAACAGGCGCACAGATATTATTCGGCGATTGTGTATTTTTTGCGCAGGACGCGACGAATATCGCCAACCCCACGACTAACAGCCTCTGCATTTACAACCCCCTGTATTTTGATTAATTCGGCCTGCTGGGCAACAATATCGTCCGCCACCGCACCCCGACACTTTTCCGATGCTACGCGCCCACCAGCCAGGTATGCGCCCCACACCACGACAATAAAAAATAATAAAAAATATAGTTTATTCATATTTCCCCCATAAAAAAATCCCCCAAACGGGGGATTTATCCACGAAACCCAAGCGCAACTATAAACATTTCCACACTGTCCTTGCGCGAAGACGGCGGTTTTATATGGTGAACAGATTCAAAATGTCCCTTAATCTGTTTCAGCAAATCCTGGGTCGTGCCACCTGTAAATGACTTACACACAAATGTCCCACCCGGTTTTAATGCACGCAATACAAAGTCAAGCGCGTATTCCAGTAACACCATCTGACGAATATGATCGGTTTTTTTATGCCCCACCGTATTTGGTGCCATATCCGACACAATCACATCTGCAGTACCCGCGCCAATTTCATCAGGTTGTAATTCCAACTTATCTTCCAGCCAACGCAATGCCGCATCCGATGTAAAGTCACCCTGGTACGTTTCCACACCGACGATTGGCGATATTTCCAGCAAATCCATCGCAAACACACGCGATTTTGGATATGTTCGCGCAATATATTGCGACCACGACCCCGGTGCCGCCCCCAGGTCAACCACCACCTGGCCATTACGCAGAAATTTGAACTTTTCGTTCATTTCAATCAGTTTATATGCCGCACGCGCCCGATAGCCATCTTTTTGCGCCCGTGCAACATATGGATCTGCCGCCTGGCGTTGCAACCAGGCGACAGATGATTTTTTACTGGCAATCTTTTTATTGGTTATCTTCATTATTTGTCTTATTTCTGGCGCGCTAAGTGTACTTTAAAAAGACATTACAGCCCCTGTGGTTTTGGACCGGGTTGTTGTTGCATTTTCTGCATTACAGCCTCCATACCACCCATACGTTGAATCATTGCCATCTGTTGCTTCATCTTGGTGTACTGTTTGATGATATGTTCCACATCACGCACGGTACATTTTGCGGTTTCTGCGATACGCGCCTTGGCATTGGCAAACACTTTTTCTGGTTCAGCGCGTTCAGCCGGTGTCATTGCTTCCAGTATTTTAATCTGGGCATCAACACTGCCATCTTTAATCTTTTCCTTCATCGCGGACACCGCGCCACTCATTCCCGGCACCATTTTCAACAGACCGCTAAAATTACTCATTTTCTTGATTTGCTTTAATTGGGCCAGCATATCATTCATATCAAATTCGCCACTCATCATTCGCTGGGCAGTTTCTTTCATTCCCGCCGGCATTTTATCAACGCCTAAATCCTTCTCGGCCGCCTTGATATCTGCATCAGTAATATTATTATTTACCTTCGCTTTGTCTTTCTTTTTACCAAAACCAAACATAACTACTCCTTTTTCGCATTTATTTTACTATTTTTTGCTGGTTTGTCCAGATACCGCTTTAAATATTTTCCAGTCTGTGATTCTGCTGCATCCGCCACCTGCTCTGGCGTACCGGTTGCAATAACACGACCGCCACCTGCACCGCCCACCGGCCCCAAATCAATAATCCAGTCTGCGGTTTTAATTACTTCCAGATTATGCTCAATAACTATGACTGTATTGCCCTGCTCGACCAATTCATGCAAAACAGACAACAGCATCTTGATATCCTCAAAGTGCAAACCTGTCGTTGGTTCATCCAAAATATAGATTGTTTCACCTGTACTGCGTGCCGCCAATTCTTTGGATAATTTTATACGCTGTGCTTCGCCCCCAGATAAATCCAACGAACTCTGCCCCAATTTTATGTAATCCAATCCAACACGCTTTAACAATTCCAATTTACGTGCAATTTTTGGCACATTAACAAAGAACCTGTACGCTTCTTCAACCGTCATATTCAGAACATCTGCGATTGATTTGCCTTTGTACTTAACTGCCAACGTTTCTTCGTTATAACGACTGCCACGGCAACAATCACATTCTACATACATATCGGCCAAGAAATTCATTTCAATCTTAATCTGACCATCGCCCTGGCATGCTTCGCATCGCCCACCCTTGACATTGAATGAAAAACGTCCCGGCCCATACCCACGCGCCTTGGCATCTGGCAATCCCGCAAAGAAATCACGAATATCACCAAACACACCGGTATATGTCGCTGGATTACTGCGTGGGCTGCGCCCAATTGGCGATTGATCGATATCGACAACTTTGTCTACATTTTCCATCCCACGAATAATATCGTGCGCCCCTGTTTCCATTTTAGAATTATACAGCGCACGCATTAACGCCGGATATAATGTATTCAGCAACAACGTCGATTTACCAGACCCCGACACACCTGTCAGTGCGATAAATTTCCCCAACGGAAATTCAACTGTCACATTTTTCAGGTTGTTTTCACGCGCCCCTTCTATGACAATCGATTTACCATTACCAGCGCGACGTTTTGTCGGCACTTCAATTTTGCGTGCACCTGACAAATATTGTCCTGTTATTGAATCCTTGTTCTTAATTACCTGGGCTGGCGTACCATGCGCGATAACATTGCCACCATTGATACCTGCACCACGACCAATATCAACCAAGTAATCCGCCGCACGCATCGCATCTTCATCATGTTCAACGACGATAACAGTGTTATCCTTGTCGCGCAGCATTTTCAACGTTTCCAACAATTTGTCATTGTCCGCCTGGTGTAATCCGATTGACGGTTCATCCAGCACATACAGAACACCCGACAGACCGCTGCCAATTTGCGACGCCAAACGAATTCGTTGTGCTTCCCCCCCCGACAGCGTTCCCGCCATCCGCGACAGTGTTAAATACCCCAGTCCCACATTTTGCAGAAAATATAATCTGTCTGTTATTTCACGCAGAACAATTCGCGCGATATCATTATCCTTTTGCGACAAATGATTTGGCAAATCGCGAAACCAGTTTAAACAATCATCCACCGACATATCACAAACATCCATAATATCCGCATCATTTATGCGCACACACAATGCCTGGATATTCAGTCGTTTCCCATGACACACTGGACACGGCTTTTCCGATTGATATTTTGCCAATTCCGTACGCATTGCCTCGGAATCAGATTCACGCCAACGCCGTTCGATATTTGGAATAACCCCTTCGTATGGTTTTTCATAAACAAACCCATTCCAGTTTATCTTAATTGGTTCATCGCCACTGCCATACAAAACCAAATCTTTTTGTTCCTGGGTCAATGTATGCCATGGCTTTGACAATGGAATCTTGAATTTTTTATGCAACGCGTCCAACAAATGTTCGAACTGACTTAACATTCCGCCACGCGACCACGGCGCAATTGCACCACCCAGAATTGATTTTGACGGGTCTGGCACGACCAAATCTGGCGACATATTCAATTGCACACCCAACCCGTCACAGTTCTGACACGCCCCCATTGGCGCATTAAACGAAAACAATCGCGGTTCAATTTTTGGTACCGTAAACCCACTGACCGGGCACGCATAATTTTGGGAATACAGGGTCTCTTCGTTCGTATCCAAACGTCGCACCAACACCGACCCCGGCACCAGACGCAACGACCCCTCAAACGACGCATATAAACGCGAACGAAATTCTTCGACATCTGAATCAGCCGGTGGCATCTGCAAACGATCAACAATCACAAAAATATTATGTTTTTTATTTTTATCCAGCGGCCCAACCGCAGACAAATCCATCAATTCGCCATCAATAATTGCGCGCTGATACCCCTGTTTGACCAAGAACGCCAATTCTTTTCTATATTCGCCTTTGCGTTCGCGCACCAACGGGGCCATTATAAATATTTTCGTACCCGCCGGGATTTTCATAGTCCAATCGACCATTTCTGCAACCGACTGTGATTTAATTGGTTTACCCGTCACTGGCGAATGTGGCACACCAATACGCGCCCACAGCAATCGCAGATAATCATAAATCTCGGTCACAGTACCAACGGTCGATCGCGGATTTTTTGACGTTGTTTTCTGTTCAATTGAAATCGCCGGGGCCAACCCTTCTATCAAATCCACATCAGGCTTTTTCTGCATATCCAAGAACTGACGTGCATAACTGGACAGCGATTCTACATATCTGCGCTGGCCTTCGGCATAAATGGTATTAAATGCCAGCGACGATTTTCCAGAACCGGAAACGCCTGTAAAGACAACCAACTTATTCTTTGGTATGTCTAAATCAATATTTTTAAGATTATTTTCGCGTGCCCCGCGAATTTTTATTATTCCTGCCATAGTACGAATATATATAGTTTACGTAAAACAAATTTCAATACAAAGGGCGAAAATTCCTTTCGCCCCTTTCTATATTTTATTTACCTGTTTTCATTAATTTTTCAGGTACCAGTTCCACACCAGAAACTTTCTTATATTCTGGGCCAACTTGGGGGGCCAATTTTCCACCAACCCACACATCAATCCCGCCGGCATTACCAAACGTCGCCTTGTACGTCCCTTTGACCGGCACATAATACACATCGCCCGGCATCAACACACGACTAATTTCTGTACGACCGCGCGCATCTTTGATTTCAACCCACGTTCCCGCTTCGCCGGTTTTTTTATTTGCCTGCAATATAATTTCCGCCGTGGCGCGATTATCTGTCCCAAAACGTTCCCGCACAGGCTGTTTGTATTCTGGTTCTTTGACCACGTCTTCAACAGACACAACCACCTGGGCAGGCGCGACAACCTCATCCGTCTTTGATGGTGTCAGCATAACAACCGCAAACACAATCAACGCAATTGCAATAACGCCACCCACAAACCAAATCCAGTTCTGATAAACAAACTGGTACGCCTTGCCAAATGCAACCTTGGCCCAACTTTCTTCTTGGATACTGGGCATTGCGCAGGCACTTACATCTTCGTCATCATCGGACACACAGTCTGAAACCAGCCCCATTTCTTTTTTAATTTTTTCAACAACTTCGTCCGGATTTAATCCCAATTCCATCGCATAATTGCGCGCAAACCCCAGGATATAGACAGGTTCTGGGATTACATCATACTGACCATTTTCCAGGGCCTCTAAAAAATCCTCACGAATACACAATTGTTTAGAAATTGTTGAAATTTCACGTTTTCTGCGCCCGGTTGTACGCGCATTACGCAACATTTCCCCCGCCGTCATAACCACTGGCGCGTCCACAACAACATCTGCATGTTCAATATTTTCTGTCATCTTTACCAATCCCCTAAAATTTTACTGTGCCTAAATGATACCCCAAAATTCGCGAATTGCAACCTTTAACGCATCCGCGCTATCCATTCTGTTAACCCTGATACGAAAATCCGACGAATTCGGCATACCTGCGCTGTACCACGCGGCGTGCTTTCTAAACATTGGGATTGCTGTTTTTTCACCATAGTATTCAATCGCATATTCCAGATGCCGCAACGCAACATCCCCAAC
>JAEDOP010000037.1 GCA_016301865.1 Alphaproteobacteria bacterium | reverse complement strand
CAGTCAGTTTTTAAAGAACACCACCAACCAGTATGATTTTATATTGCTGGACGTGTATTCTAATTCGTACCAGGTTCCCGAATCCTTAATCACGGCGGAATTTATGGCACGTCTTAAATCGCGTATTGCGCCCGGTGGCGTTGTTGCGATGAATATGATTGTTTCCCCTGAATTCGACGATAAATATTCACGCGTGTTTGATAATACATTCCGTTCTGTGTTTTCATATAACACATCGCGCCATATAATTGGGTACTATAACCCATGGACGGCGACGGATGGTCCGGCAAATGTTTTGTACATATATCACAACATTGAAAACGACGGACGTATATATACGATAAACAAGACGCCCGTTATTTATGACAGATAAAAACCGGGATTTTTCCCGGTTTTTTATGCAGCGTTCTGTTTGTATTGGCCCAGTTGCCACATTTGAATTCTTTTTTGAAATTCAATCTGCATCTGGACGCGCTGTTCCGCACTAATTTTCATGCGTTTTTCCGCCTTGGCAAATTCTTCTGCCTTGGTTTCTGTTTTAACAACATTTTGTTGTTTTGCCTTGTTCTGGATGGCCGGCAACGCGCCCGATGGTTTTACAGACTGCGCCACTGATTTTGGTGCGTGCTGAACAACTGTCTGTGGGGGCCGCTTTTGAATATCGATTGGCATTTGCGCTGGCTTTGCCACAGTCGGCTTTTGTTTTTCAATTTGTTGTTCGGCGGGTTTCGCCATCGGCACTTCGACCGGTTTATCTACAATCGCGGCATTTGGCCGGTTAACAGTATCGCGCACCATCGCAAACGCCCCCGATTGCACAGTGGGCTGGGCAACCGATTTTGTTGCCTGGGCCACCGCTGGTCTTTCTTGTGCCACTGCCTGTGCCACGGCTTGTTCCATTGGCTGCATTGGCATTGCGTTTGCCTGGGGCATCATATCCGCCTGTTGTGGTGTGTTTTGTTGCGCCATTGCGCCCACCTGTGGTTGTGGTTGGGCCGCATGATGTTGCGCCTGTGCTTGTTTTTGTTGCCCGACCAATTTTTCACCACGTTCGTTATATCGTGCCAGTATCAGGTTAATTTTATCCATCGCTTCGCGAATCATACGTTCGCCATGCGCACGTAATTTTTGGATTTCTTGGTCGTTTGGGTTAATTGTATTGTCGCGCCCATCGTGCGTCATGATAACACGGGACCAGTATTTTTTATGTGCCTCGTACACATTTTTCAGATATTTTGCCGCCGGATTTTTATCGTTTTTCGTATCTGTGAATGCCGCACATTGCGCCAACGCGGTCTGCCATGCGCGCCCCAGCGAATATTTATTTGTCCAATTTCGCCATGCGAACCCTGAAAACATTTCTAAATACGCCACTGCTAATTCCTTGCGGTCAACCGGTGACACAATTTTTGCCACATTGGCATCCAGGTTAATGATAAATTTTTCTTGGGCCACTGCCACATTTTGTTGTACATCCATAACGAACTCCTTTGGTTGGAATTCTGCGGTTAATTCCCACAGCGATTTTATATAGGTCGCCCGTCATAACTTTTCAAGTCCCCCATGTCAAGAAAATTTATTTTTTGACATCTGTCCTAATCTGGTGCAACAATATAAAGGTTCATATCATAAAAACATGCTGTTGCCAATAATGGGCGGTGTGGATATGAACCCACATCTTGCCAATAATGGGGGTGTGGCATTTCATCGAGAACTAAGGAGTTAAACAGATGAAAAAAACCATCAGTGCAGCAGTTGCATTGTCGATATTCGCGGCACCTGCGATTGCGGCCAACCTGGAAAACCCACTGTACATGCCAAAGCAGGGCAGTGTGTATTCCAAAACATCTGCGGGTGTTATGTACAAAATCGCGGATGATTCAGACGCACATCAGTTAAAGAACCACGATGGCGCAACAGAATTTCCAATCTGGCGTGTTCACGAAGAATTGGGATACGGTATCTTGGATAATTTGGAAGCCTACGCAAAACTCGGTTATACCCACGACGGCGATATTGATCGCAAGGGTATACACCTGGGGCGCGCTGGTTTGAAATACCGTGCCATTAACACGGACGATGGTTGGGTGTGGGATTTGTATGCCGACGCACAGTTGGGCGGAATCGTCGAAATGTCTGGTTCATATGCGGCAAATGGTTTCACATACGATAACTATTCAACTGGCCGCTGGGGATTCCACGTTGGAACCCAGGTTGGCAAGGCTTGGTCTAAATTCAGCACCGCTGCATTCGTAGAAGTCCTGCGTACATTCGGCAACGACAACAACAGTATTGATGTAACTGCGATGCCTTTCCCGGTCGATTTAAGTGATATTGGCCATGGGGTTGTATTGTTTAACAACAAACAATTCGGTTTCCCAGATGAAATCTCGGTTGACTTGAAATCCACAACCGAACTAAATGCTGGGCTGAAAATGTTCTATCAGTTGGATGATCGTTGGTCATTCGGTGGTGGATTCACATTCAAACACCACGCTGATAATGGCGTCGAAGGTTTAGCATCTGATTTAGGTGACATTAATACAGGTATGGGGGCGGCTGTAGATGCTGCTTTAACTGCAAACAAAGCCCAGGAAACAGCGGTAAAAACACTAATGGACAAAGTTTCAGATATGGAAGACGGGTTTGATGAATATATCTTGAACCTGACTGCGGCATATCAGATGACTGATACCATGCAGGTTGCCGTATATGGCGAATATACATTTGACGAATCCCACGTAAATTCACAGAATGGCACAGATGTCAAGGCTGAATTGGGTGTTCGCCTGAATGTTCAGTTCTAATTAATTGGAACTTAAAAACAAAAAAATAAAACTAACATATATTGGACAAAATCCCGCCATCCGGCGGGATTTTTTTGTTCCCCGCCTGTGGTGGGCTGGCACACAGTGCCGGGGAGGGTATAAATGTTTATTTAAGCGTAAGTGGTTAGTGGTGGCACTATAATGTGCGGCAAATGCCGCACACATTCACTAAACACTTGCCACTAACACTAACCACTAAAAATCCCGCGGTTGCGGGATTTTTATTTTATCTTTTGGTGCATCAATACACGGTCACTGGGGCGTGTTTTATTCCAAACCTTAACCAGGTCATCATAGTTGTTTGACCATGCGGCCTTAATTTCCTTCATAATTTTGCTGATTGGTCGGGGGATACCACGTTCGGCCTCGGCCTTCATTGGCGTACAGTCAATAATCTTGAACCGGCACGATGTGTTTTTATACACGACCTTGAAATGTGGTTCTTCGATTTCATTTGGAAATATTTCCAGTTTAAAGTCAATGCGCGGTTTCTCCTTTAACCGCACCATCATACCTATGCCGTACGAACCGCCACCAATCCATCTTTCTTGGCGACGTGGCTCAATCTGTGCCGCGACCATCAAATCGTCGGCCATTTCCGCCATTGCCCGTTCAATTTGTTGCGCGTATTCCGCGGACGTCATAAAGTCTTCTAAATCTGCCATTTTGAAACCTTTTTTGTTGACAATATTATAGTTCTGTCTAAACAAAAGTCAAATTATTATCCCCCCAGGGGATTGTTTTTTATCTTGCATCCGATTCACTTTTGTAAATTCGAACCTGGGGTGTGTTCCCGGTATTCCAGTGTTCGAAACAACTACTGGTTGTATTGTTCGATATTATTTTATATTTATGTCAAAATAAGTATCATATCTATTTTTTTTTACATGCAGGGGAATAAACCAATGAAATATCATCGCGCAATTTGGCAATCAATATGCTATATCGCCCAAATTAATAACACAACATGTTCTGGTCTTGCCAAAATGTGTGATCTGGACGCAACAATTTTTAACCCCAGCAAACGCCAAACGTCCTATGGCCAGCCCCGATGGATAAGTACCGCAACCCTGGCCAAGGTTTTGCACAAAACCAACACCACACCCATCCAATTCGCAGAAATTATGCAAATGTTTCTGGACCAAGAATAAGCCCCCGTGCGGTACGCACCACTACTTGTGCCACCGCTACCCCATCCGTCGTGCAACAAAAACCGCCCAATCGGGCGGTTGTTATCTGTTTTTCTTTAATAATTTGTCTAATTGCTTTTTGGCTATTGATTCATCGAGTTTGTGTATGATGTCTTCAAGGTTTTTCATATTTGGTTTGTCCAGGAATTTAGAAACCTTTTTTTGTAAATCCTGGTCGTCAAAATATAATGCCGACACACGAAGTCCGCGCACAAATCCAGGGAGCAAAGTGTTTTGTCCTCCCATTACTATATGTTGTCTGTAGTCGTCCAGTTGTTGTCGTATCCAAGATTTAATCAACAGCTCTGTGCGGTCTGCTGTTTCTTTATCTATTTGCCTGGGGGCTAAAAATAGTTTTATAGCCCGTACGGTTAATATGTCATTATTGTTAAAATTTTCATACATTACGATTACCTTTGTTATATTATTTACAATATACAACACAATAACATACTTGTCTTGGCAATATTTTGGCAAATTTTTGGCAATTATTTCAAGCGGTCATATAAGAACTCGTAATCTTGTTGCATTTGTAACACAGCATCATCAAGCGCATCACGATAGGTTTTAAGGGCGTAGTCGCCTTGTTTTGCCCAATATAGAGCCGCGTATTGAGTGTCTTTTGCTTCGGCGTAATATCTCTTAACTAATCTTCCTTCTTTGTCTAATACTCTTATGTGAATTTCGCTTTGAATACCTTGAGAAAAAAATGGCATACCCAAAAGATTTGCAAGGCCGTATGTAAAGCAAGACGGAATTATCCATAGTAGTCCTGAAAATATGTCAGTTGGATATGTGTGATCTCTTAATTCGATGTATCCATGTATATCGCTATGTGGATCGGTAAGAACATTTTCTACTTGTTTGTAGAACAAGGTTGCACGATCAGTGCCGCTTTGTACAACCTTTGCACCTGGCTCCCAATAGTGTGGGATGCTAGATGTCGCATCAATATATACTGCCTCTAATGCTGGCAACTTCCTATCTTTGGTTTGTTCTACACGCAATATTGCGTTTCTATCCAGGAAACTGCAAGCTGATAGTATAAAAACTACTGGTAAGATATATATTTTTCTCATTATTTACCTCTTTGTTGAGAACATTTATCGGAATGTTTTTTTACATAGTTTTGCAATGTTGCCTGAGTTGTTTTAGATGTATAGAAAGTCCATGCTACGTCACCTTTTGCTTCCAAAACATCCATGCAAGCACCAAACATGGCCTCTTCATGTTTGGCCAGATAATCGCCGGTGTGTTCAAATATAAAATTTATTTCGGGAAGCGTCATATCATAATAAAATTGGGCCATACACAAAAAGACAACTCCCGTATAATAATTTTTTGTGTTCATATTATCATACGCATCTGTTAAAGTACTTAAAACAAACAGTACTCTTCTACACTCAGGCGAATATGGCTTAAAGTTCTCTATTGCTTTATTATAGTAGTTTATAAGTCTTGTATCTGTTTTACTATATGTCAGCATTGGAAACACAACCATTACGAGAACTAAAATTTTCTTCATTGTTTAACTCCATATAAAATTATTGGATGTTCATACGTTTGAATTTTTCTAGTGTTTCAGAATCAATGCATCGCTTATACTTTCTTATACGTTTCAAATCACCCTGTTTGTTTCTAAATTTTCTATCTACACCTGTGTCTTGAAACCATCCGCCCAGCCACGCCTCGTCATCAACAAAATGTTCATCTATACGATTTTGTATAACAAAAAAACCATAGGGCCACTTTTGTTCGCGCACATAGCTTATATACTCATAATTTACGGCTACGGTTAATCCTTCTTTTAACTGTTGGGTGGTGTGATATATATCATCAGCTATATATATTGATTTTTCATAATCACATCCGGTATACTTTTCCCACTTTTGTATTTGTTTTGTGCGCTCAACAGCATGTTTTTTTTCTTCTTTTTCTTTCTGTTTAGCAATTTCTATTTCTTCTTTAAACTTCTTGTTTATATATTTTTCCGCTATACCTGACGAGCAAGCGTAAAGCCTGTGCTCGTTTAGGTTTATTTTATCCTTGCCCCATACAAAAAATTCGTTTGAGTTTTCGCTTTTTTCTTCAAACTTACATATATCTTCTTGTTATTGTGTTAAATAGTTAATAAATGCTGTGTCCACCTTATATGCGGATGAGGTCATGATGTTGTAATCACCGTTTGTGATACAGATATAATCGGCTTCTAATACATTTTTGTTCGACTCATTAACTAAATAACATTTGTATGGTTTTATTGTATAAGAACATGCGCTTAACATAATGATAGCAAGGGTTAATATATTATTTTTCAATTCATCCTCCCAAAAAATTAGACCGCCATGGGATGTTAGGCGGTCGGGGAGTTCTCAAATCAGCGTATTAGTGATTCTGTTGTTTTCGGGTTACCCCTGTTGTATGACAAACAGCTCCCCGACTTATTAAGTCAGGGATAAATCACGACACAAAACCACAGGAATGACATCGGATGACGATGCTGTCAGTAATTTTGCACCGAATACGCTGGGCTTGAGATAGCCCCGAACCCATATCCCTATGGATTCATTTCATAGTCTATCACTAAATTTCAAAAATGTAAATTGAATATATTAGTCATCTGCTTATTGTGGGCATAGTCGTTTGAAAATCATACATTTGCATATACTCTGGGGCAAAAGTCGCAGGTTTCTGCGGTTTTGCAGGACGCGCGACACACGACAAAATTCTTCTAAAAGGTCTTGACTTCTGGGTTTTTTTAGTATATTATATGCAACGCTATTCGGGCATAGTTCAGTCGGTAGAACAACGGACTGTTAATCCGTATGTCACTGGTTCGAGTCCAGTTGCCCGAGCCAAGTTAGATATGCGTTCGATTTCAGCAATGAGTCGAACGTTTTTTTTAAGCAA
>JAEDOP010000036.1 GCA_016301865.1 Alphaproteobacteria bacterium | reverse complement strand
AGCGTTTTCCACGCACACTGGATGATGCCGATGAAAATATTAAACCTGATGTTATCGTGTGTGGTTTTGGGCGCGTCGGACAAATTGTATGCCAAATGTTGGATGCAAATAAAATTCCATACCTGGCAATCGATTTAGATGTAAATGCGGTTATGATGGGACGCGAAATGGGATTTAATGTTGTTTATGGCGACACAACTAATCGCGATGTACTGGTTGATTTTGGATTAAAACCGCGGCGTATCAAATCTGTTGTGGTGGCATTGGACAATGCGAATACCGCACGCAGGTGTATATTGACGGTCAAATCAATCGCCCCACGGGTCAAGATTTTTGCACGGGCGCGAAACCTGGCAGACTCGCAGATGCTGATGCACGAAGGTGTCGAAACGGCATTGCCCGAAACAATCGAATCGTCGTTTATGTTGGGGTATAATGTGTTGACGCATGTTGGCATATCAGACGAAAAAATAAATGATTTAGTGTGCAATATGCGCAGTGATAATTATTCAGCGTTATCCACCGTTATATCTGATAAGCACGATTAACATATGTCCCCAGATTCATGGGGACATTTTATTTGATTTTATACTTGCATATTGTTATATTGCAACCTATATAGGAAAGACACAAATGAAAAAGACAACCGTGATTTTATCGATTATTTTGGGCGCTGTTTTATTAGACCAGATAACCAAGGGGATATTGCTGTATCTGATAACAGGCACATTGCCATTGGCGGGCGCGGCGTGGGATGTCGTACCCGTGCCATATTTGATGGCGCACGTGTTCGATTTCTTTAATATTGTATTCACATGGAATCCAGGGACGTCATTTTCACTGTTTCGTGCGATGGGTGAATCTGCGCCAATGATACTGATTATTGCCACAGGATTTATAACGGGGTTCATTTTATACTATCTGTGCCGTCGTGCAAAATCGTACGAGGTTGTGCCACTGGCCATGATTGCCGGGGGCGCAATTGGTAACTTGATTGACCGAATTCGTTTTGGCGCGGTTATCGATTTTCTGGACTTTCATGTCGGCGGGTGGCATTGGCCGGCATTTAATGTGGCAGATATATGTATTGTTGTTGGTGTGGGACTGTATCTGTTGTGCATGTATATTGCGCGACGCAAGTGTTTGAAATCAATAAAGGATGGTAATTAATTATGGTTCGGTATTTGGATAAAAATTCAGGTTTTAATATGTGGAATGCAAATAAAAATGCAGACCAAAAAAAATCACCTTTTTCGGGATTCTTGTGGTGGACATTAATCTTTGTCGCCGCATGGTGGATGGTTGGCGTATTTATGTCGCCAAAGCAGACCGCACAACAAACAGATACAACAAGTGTTCAGGACGTATCAAATGTGCCAGTTTCAAATATTACATCCGACAAAATCAGCGCATCGGTTCAGGGGCTGCGCATATCTGATGTAAAATTATCAGATTTTACAGTTGCGCCGGATACGGATGAAAATGTTGTTCTGATGGGCGCAGATGACAATTTTATCGAGGTTGGATTAATTGCCAACGGGACAACAACACCCGTTGCCACAACTGTTTGGAAACAGGTCGACAATACATACACATGGCGTAATTCCGATGGTGTTGAATTTACGCGTTCAATCGTGCCAGATGGATATACGATTACAATCACAGACACAATTACAAACAAGTCGGGCCACGATGCAAGTTTTGCGCCATATGCACGCGTTGTGCGTGACAATGATATGAAATCTGCGTCGGGCGTTGCAAGTGGTGCGGTTGCATATGTAAATTCCGATGTCGAAGATGTTATGTGGCAAAAACTGGACAAGAAATCATACGCATATTCGACAACAAATGGATTTGCAGGATTTGTTGATCAATACTGGGAAACAATTGTATCCATTGATACACCGGATCAGACAATCCGCGTCAAAAAAGTTGGGGATAAATACGCAACTGATACCGCCGCCGGCGCAGTTGCAGTTGCCAATGGCGCAAGTGCAACAATCACAACAAATATATTTGCCGGGCCACGCGATCAAAGTGTTCTGGATGCGGTTGAATCTAAAATCCCAGGAATTGCTGAAACAATTGATTATGGTTGGTTCTGGTTCTTGGCACGGCCAATGCTGTGGGTGTTAAATGGGATTCATCATGTTGTGATGAACTATGGCGTTGCGATTATCATTATGACAATTTTGTTGCGTTTGCTGATGTGGCCGTTGACACGCAAATCATATGTTTCAATGGCCGCAATGCAGAAAATGCAACCCGAAATGCAGCGTATTCAAAAACTGTATGCAAATGATAAAATGCGTTTGCAGATGGAAATGATGAAACTGTACCAGACGCATAAAACATCACCAATGTCGGGGTGTTTGCCAATGCTGATTCAGATTCCAATATTCTTTGCGTTGTACAAGGCGTTGTTGGTATCGGTTCAGATGCGTAATGCACATTTCCTGTGGATATCTGATTTGTCGGCAATGGACCCATACTTTATATTGCCAATATTGATGGGGGTGACGATGTACCTGCAACAACGGTTGCAATCGCCAAAAACAAATACATCTGGCAATGATGTTGCAGCACAAACGCAACGTATGATGCGTTGGATGCCGATATTGTTCACAATAATGTTTGCATGGATGCCGGCGGGACTGGTTCTGTATTGGACGGTGTCGAACATATTTGGCATAATCCAAATGCAGATTATAAAAAAGCAGGCGCGATAAAAAAAGTACTTGCATTTATTCCGGGAACGGTATAATATGCATAACGCTTTAGGGGTTGTAGCTCAGCTGGTTAGAGCGTCTGCCTGTCACGCAGAAGGTCGCGGGTTCGAGCCCCGTCAATCCCGCCAGTATTTACGCCGTCATTTCTGACGGTGTTTTTTTCTGTATCATCCCCGTGATGCGCGGATAAATGCATTAAACATTGGGTGGCCGGTGTATGGACTGGATTGAAATTCCGGGTGGAATTGACCAGCAATGAAAAACGGATGATTTTTTAGTTCTATTATCTCGGGCAGTTTTCCGTCCGGACTGCGCCCTGATATTATCATGCCAGCGGACGCAAATTGTTGTTCCAATCCTATATCCATTTCATAGCGGTGACGATGACGTTCGGATATAGATGTTGCACCATATATTTTATGCGCCAATGTATCGGGTGACACATCACACGGATATGCCCCCAGTCGCAATGTTCCACCCATATTTTCAGCATTATGATTCGCCATTATGCCAATAACAGGTGTGCAATCTGATGAAAACTCGGACGAGCCTGCGTTTTCAATCCCCAAAACATTTCGCGCAAATTCAATAACTGCGACCTGCATCCCCAGGCAGATTCCCATATATGGAATACCATTTTCACGGGCATATCGTGCGGCTGCAATTTTACCGTCGACACCGCGCGCACCAAATCCGCCCGGCACCAAAATTCCCGAAACATCACGGCAATCGTCAGGTGTGAATTTTTCGGCGTCTATTTTTTTCAATTTTACATGCACATTGTTTTGGATGCCAGCGTGGAACAAGGCTTCGTTCAATGATTTATAGGCATCAGGTACATTAAAGTATTTTCCAACAATACCAATGTTTACCGTTGGCAAATCGGCCGACAGATAATTTTCAATGCGTTCAAAACGCGTCATGTCCCCACGCGCATGCGGCAAATTAAAATGGTCGGCGATAATATCAAATACATGCTGGGATTCATATGCCAATGGTATTTTATAGATGTTATCAACGTCTATGCCGCTGATGACGCTTTTAGATGGTATATTACAGAACATGCCGATTTTATCACGTTCACCGGCCGTCAACATGCGCGGCGTGCGTACGATTAACATGTCGGCCTGAATACCGTTTTCCAGTAATTCACGCGCAGACATTTGGGTCGGCTTGGTTTTTAGTTCGCCGGACTTTTCCAAATATGGCGCAAGTGTTAAGTGCACAAACATTACATTTTTGCGACCAACGTCATTGGCAAACTGACGAATGGATTCCAGGAATATTTTACCTTCGATATCACCGACAGTGCCACCGATTTCACAAACAACAAAGTCTGTGTCGGTGGGGGCAGATATGTATTCTTTGATTTTGTTTGATACGTGCGGAATCATCTGGACCGTTGCCCCCAGGTAATCACCGTGGCGTTCGGCGTTTAAAACATCCCAATATATGCGACCGCCCGACACCGAATCATTACGCGACAGGCGTGCCCCCAGAAATCGTTCATAATACCCCAGGTCCAGGTCTGTTTCATAGCCATCGTTCGTCACATAGACTTCGCCATGTTGGAACGGCGACATAGTGCCCGGATCGACATTTAAATACGGATCGAATTTTCGTGCGTGTACGGTGTACCCCCGCGATTGAAGAAGGGCGCCACAACCTGCTGCTGCGACGCCCTTGCCAAGACTTGATACAACCCCACCGGTGATGAATATATATTTTGCCATAAGTGCCCCCCTTATGGAATTTTATCATACGACAGAATCGGAATATCCGCAATGACACATATGGGATTTTATATGATTTTTGGTATTGCCCGAAATTGCATAACACGATATAATGAAATGTATCCCCCCCCCCGCCTGTGGAAAAATCTTTGGCTTGTATTGATATGGAATAAATTCCTATAATTTACCTATGCGGGATTGGTTGGATAATCAGTATCAGAATTTATTTTTATATGTGCCATTTTTACTGGCCGGTGGTGCAGCGTTGTATTTTACAATGTCGAACGAGCCTGGAATGATTTTGGCATATATCGGTTTGCTGATTTCATCAGGTGCGATTTTCATAAAACGTGTGCCGAACGTTCTGCGTGCGATGTTAATTTTTATTTTTGGCTTTTGCTATGCGTGTGTGTTTACCGATTTAATAGACACACCAAAACTGAGGCACAATAAACACAATTTAACCGTTGTTGGAATGGTTCAAAACATAGATTACACAGATGAAAAATCCAGAATATATTTATCTGTGTCGGCGAACGACATTGGCGCAGGTGACGGAACGGCAACCGTTCGCGTATCGATTGATAAAGATAGTGCACCACCGAATATCGGCGATATTATAAGTGCGAACATAGGTTTGTTCAAACCGTCGGTGGCATACGCGCCCGAAACATTTGATTATGCACGCTGGGCGTACTTTAATGGTTTAAGCGCAACAGGATATATCAATGATTTTCAGGTAATCAAATCGGGTGGTACGGGTGGCGTAAACAGCATGCGCAACTTTATTCATAGGCGTGCAAATTCATTCTTGGTTGACAGTTTGGTGTTGGGATATAAAAACGCAGTGCCAGCCGACGATAATCCGATATGGACCGCAACCGGTATTGGGCATGTGTGGTCAATCAGTGGATTTCATATGACGTTGGTGGGTGGTTGGATATTTTTGATATTCTATTTCTTGTTTCGGGCAATTCCATATATAACACGTCGTGTGCCGGCACGAATTCCGGCAATGGGATTTGCTTGGATTGGGTTGCTGGGGTATTTGTTTTTGTCGGGTGTGGATATTGCAACTGTACGCGCGTTTGTTATGACAACTTTGATATTTTTGGCGTTTATGGTTGGGCGCAGCGCGATTTCATTGCGGAATATTGCACTGGCGTTTTGTTTTATATTCTTGATGAATCCCCACTATGTTATGCAGGCGGGTTTTCAATTGTCATTTGCGGCGGTGTTTGGACTGGTTTGGGTGTATTCAGATGTAAAACCAAAAATGCCACGCAATAAATTATTAAAAGCAATTTGGGTGTGCGTAATTACGTCGGTTGTGGCAACAATATTTACCGCGCCATTTGTTGCAATGCACTTTGGCGCGATTCCGATTTATGGTTTGATTGGGAATTTAATACTGTTGCCGATATTTTCGTTTGCAATTATGCCACTGGTTTTAATTGGCGCATTATTTGGTGGTGGTGCGCCGATTGAATTGGCACATGCGCTGTATGATTTCGCACTGGATATCGCGCAATATATTGCAAGTATTCCATTTGCCACAATTACTGTGCCACATATATCAAATGTGGCGGCGATATGTTTCATTGTTTCGTTTATGGCACTGGTCTTAATCAGGCCAATCAAAATTAAGATAAATTACATTTTGTTCGCTGTGTTTTGTGCGGTCGGTGTTGGGGTTGTACATTTGTCGCCACGACCGATGTTTTATGCAACGCACGATAATGAACTGGTCGCATTTGTTGGAGATGATGGGAAACTGGAATTTAATAAATCGCGCGCGTCAAATCACTTTTTCGCGTTCGACGCGTGGAAGAAAATCAATGGCGAACAAACCAACACACCAAATCCACGACGCAAGCATGATGGTGGTGTGTACAGGTATGGCGATATTGTCTATGTTCAAAAGTTTGTACCATTGATGAAAAATATTAGTGCAATGTGCGCGGATGACGATGTGCGTTATATTGTTTCATATTTTGATGTTGTGTCGAAGAGTTGCGCGCATAAAATCCTGGGTGGCGGATTTGTTATTTATCCAGGCGGACGTGTTAAGTATATTCAGAAAAATCGACGGTGGAATTAGTAATCTGCGCGGATGAAATACAGACCAGATGCCGGCGCGGTTGGGCCCGCTGCTGCACGATTTTTTGCAGCCAGAATTTCATCAATATCGTATGGCTTGCCCAGGCCAATTTCAATCAGCGTGCCGACAATGTTGCGCACCATGTGGTGCAAAAATGAACGCGCAGAAAATTCAAATATTATTTCGTCACCGTTTTGCGTTATTTCGATTTTATCTAATGTTTTTATTGGGGACTTGGCCTGGCATTCAGATGCGCGAAAACTAGTAAAATCATGATTGCCAATCAATTTGTTCGCCGCCACACGCATTGCGTCAATATTCAGGTGACGTGGCACCCAGTATACACGATTTTTCTGTAATACAGGTGCGGCGGCGCGGTTTAAAACCACATATTTATAATGGCGCG
>JAEDOP010000035.1 GCA_016301865.1 Alphaproteobacteria bacterium | reverse complement strand
AACAAAATCACCAGACACGTTTACAGAATCTAATATTGTTGCACGGTCTGTTATTATACGGCCAGTTGTCGTGAATTTATCGCCATTGATATTATCGGCGTACACATTGCGAAAGCCCGACATATCGCCCAACACACGCAGGTTACCAACAGATACATCTGTGCCGTCTATGTTTGCGCCTGATGAAAAATATATTGTATTGGCCGTGGCTGAATCTGTATCGACAAATGTCGCGTTCCCATTTTTTATACGCGCAGACTTTGCAGACGCGGTCGCCACATTATACACATGATAACGCGCCATATCTAAATCACGTTCCATGACATTCAGTTTATCTTCGCCAGATGTGGCGCGGTGCAAATATCGCGATGTATCAATACCCGCAACATCACGCGATATGCGATAGACCAAATCCCCCGGCATAAAATCAGGCGCAGCCACCGCCCACGTATTACCATATGCAATATTATCTGGGGCAACAACCGCCGCATCACCACCAATATGACGCGCAATTTTATTTGTGCGTAATTGTTCATCTGCCAATTCAAACGCCAAATAAACATCAGTTATCACCGCACCGCTAACAGAATATTTATCAATTAAACCCGCCACTGCATCAGGTGATATAGCCGCCAATTCTGTATCATCTAATCGAATTTGTGCGGGGGTTGGCCACTTGTCCTGGTTCATGCGGATAAAGTTCAATGCGTTATCACGTGTTGACATAACGCGACGCGCGACCGCTATGTCATGGATGGTATGATTTGTTTTCGCAATTTGGCTGTAAACAAATGGGGTGGCAGTGGCAATAATGGCCATGGCCAATAAAACTTCGGTAATACTGGCACCACGATTTTGATTTGAAAAAATATTCGTTTTAAATACAGTCACTGCGCCCCGCCATTAAACATTGTTTGATATCAATTCTTTTTTCCAGACGTTGCCAATATACATACTGACAAATCAAATACTGGGATAACGATTGTTTGTTATACACACCTTCGAATTCTTTGATAATCGATGCACAGTTTTCCGTTTTTCCATCATCAATGGCGGCGTCTGAAATTATTTCAAATGCATCATTGTTTATGTTCGATACCCACACATCTGGCAACAGCGTTGTGCCACCGGGGCGAATATCAATCAATACAAAACCAGACGCACCATCGTTTAAGGCATTTGATGTTTGGTCGCGTAAAGTTATGTTCGAGGTATAGAGTGTTCCAACCTCAATCCCAGATTTACTGTTGTACGTCAGTGTATCTGCGTCAATAAACACATCTTGACCGCGGGTGGTATTAAGGTAAGACGAAATATCCAAACGTTCGACCGTGAAATTGATATTATTTGACACCACGTTGCCACGAACGTTCCAATTGCCTGCCCCTGTGAACGATGTATGTCCCGCCGTCATGGCCAATTCATAAACAGATGCGTTACGGGCAATAAAATTGCCAGTATCGCCAAACATGGAAATTGTTTTGGTGTCAACACTGTCCGCAAACAATGTGCCACGCGTTAATGTTAATGCCGATTCGCCGGTCTTGCTTTGAAATATGGTTTTGGGTGCAAACAAATCACGAATGTTATTGCGGATTTTTTTACCAGATTCAATTCCTGAAACAGTCAATGTATCAAACTGGGCGCTGTCAAATTCACCACGCACAGCAAACAGGTTACCTGAATTATTAAAGACAAAACCACCCATATCCAAATCCGCCAGGAAACCACTGGATTCCAGATTCGGTTCGTTCCGTCGGACAATGTCTGAATAAATATCCGCCAATTCAATACCAACACGTACATTATTTTCAACATCAGATGCATAAAAACCAATTCGCCGAACCAATTCTGCACGCTGAACACCGGATAAATCACCACCTGTCAATTCCAGGTACGCAGATACCGCAAGCGGTGTTTTGTGCAAGACCAAGGATATATCCTGGCCCAGGGCGGTACGTGGCACAAACCCCAGTGGCAAGCCATATGGTTCAAGCATATCGCCAAAATCATTTCCGGACACAACCGTTGTTTCGTATGGAATATCGCGCGCATTTTCGCGAATAAATATGCGGGCGGCCGTTTGGGCAATATCAACCTGGCGCGTGGTGGCGTACATACGCGCGTCGGTGTCACGTCCCGCCATCTGGCGCGACATAAATGGTACGAACGCAAAAATCAGCCCCACCGCCAACAGGGCTTGAAGCAAAAAATTTCCACGTTCAGAATACAAGGTTTTGCCCCCTCCTACGTTGGTCAGGATAGCAATATAAAAAAATTATTGCAATCGCTTTTCAGTTGATTTAATATTTACGTCGTAAGTCATAACAACATATGGTTTGTTGTTATTAAGGGTATTTCCTGATATTTAAAAAGAAAAGATATGCAAAATAAAAAAAATCAATCCAATGTCGGACAGATGATTCAACGCTGTCATAAATGGCGTCAGAAACGTAAACAGTATATTGACCAGGCACGTCAAACCGCCGATGAAATTGAACGCGAACGCCTGTTGCAGACGGCCGAACACTATGGCCGAATGGTAAATACAGAACAGGGAAAAATTGATTCTACGCGCGACCCCAAGGAAAAAGCCGCCGCAGTCGCCGCAGCCGAAGAAGAACAAGCAAGCGAGGCCACAGAATCAGCCGACGAAGAGGAATCACCATTCCCCGATTTTATCACGAATTTATAAAACCAAAACACGCGCCGTCTGGCGCGTTTTATTTGTTGAAATTTAATGCCGGTTTGCTATGCTTGGTGACAAAAGGAAGATTACACGCATGGACAACAGTTATACAGTACTGGCGCGCAAATATCGCAGTCAAGATTTCAAATCACTTATTGGTCAGGACGTGTTGGTTAAAACACTAACAACCGCAATTAACACATCGCGTATTGCACACGCGTATATTTTTACAGGAATTCGTGGAACTGGGAAAACCAGTACGGCACGAATATTGGCCAAGGCACTGAATTGCCTGTCGTCAGATAGGGCGACCGCCACACCATGTGGGACCTGCGAAAACTGTCGCGCGATTGCGGCGGGGCAACATATTGATGTTATGGAAATTGACGCAGCATCACACACAGGCGTTGATAATATGCGCGATATACTGGACGGGGCACAGTATCGCCCAACAAATGGACGATATCGCGTGTATATAATCGACGAAGTTCATATGCTGTCGACATCGGCATTTAACGCATTGCTTAAAACACTGGAAGAACCACCCGCACATGTTATCTTTATTTTAGCAACCACAGAAATCAGAAAAGTGCCGGTTACGATTTTATCGCGCTGTCAACGTTTTGATTTGGTGCGCGTACCGGTGGACACACTGAAAAAGCACTTTGCGTGGATTGCAGATCAGGAAAACATTGAACTGAGTGACGGCGCAAACGAATTGTTGGCACGCGCGGCAGACGGTTCGGTTCGTGATGGGTTGTCTTTGCTGGACCAGGCAATTGCGCAAACCGGTGGACACGTGGACGAAGCGTCTGTGTTGGATATGCTGAAACGTGCAGACCGCGGGGTGGTTGTTGACTTTATGAAAACAGTTTTGTCCGGCGACACCGCCGCCGCACTGGATAAAGTTGACGCGATTTACAACAATGGCGCAGATTTATCAATGCTGTTGACTGATATGATGGAATGGACGCATTGGGCGACGCGTATGCACCCGGCCCTGCACGCAGGGGATGTAACAAATTCACCGTACACCGCCGATCAACGCGAACAGATTCAAAACCTGAATGGGCGTATTACACTGAACACCCTGTCCCGTATATGGCAGGTTATGGTTGCGGCCGTACCAGAAATGCAGGCCGCCGGCAATCAGAAACAGTGCTTTGACATGTTAATTGTTCGGATTATGCATATCGCAGATATGCCAAGTGTACCAGAAATTATTAAACAACAAGAATCTGCACAAAAGACACGCGATGTAAAAAATATATTTGCAGATCGCATGGCTGCACAATCCACACCAGACACAGCACCAAAAACACCCCAGGCGTATGTTATAACAAATGCAAATGAATTGGCGCACGCGTTGCAGGAATCCAAGGAAATATTGCTGTATTCTTATTATAGTTCCAATATCGAAATTTCGGAATTTGCAGATGGAAAAATTAAATACTTTGACCGCAAGGGGGACGGGGATTTCGCACATAAATTATCAGTGTGGCTGAATGACAAAACCGGTAAACAATGGCAACTGGAACGTGAAATGGAATCTGTTCACACACACACAATGAATGAACAACAACACGAAGAATTGGTCGCAGACCCATTGGTCGCCAGTGCAATGGATTTGTTCGCAGACGCAGAAATAGTAGGAGTAAAATAATGAATCAACAATCAGGACGATCATTAATCGAAGTTATTGGTGTAATGGCAATCGCCGGTCTGATGACGGTTTCTGCGTTGGGCGTGTACAATATGCTGCGCAAGAATCAGGCGCGTACAATCGCCGATGCCGAATTGGAACAAATTGCCCAGGACACAAAACTGTTATTGGAAATGCGTGGCACGTACGAAGGCGTATCGGTGGACTATCTGATTAAGGCGGGCGCATTACGATCTGAAAAAGCACCGATTGGTGGCGACAATTGGTCGGTGGTCAGCAGCGCGGACGGCAAATCATTTTCAATTAACCTGGTTGATTTGACAACGGGTGAATGTGATTACTTTGCCACGTCTAAGCCACAGTGGGCAAAATCAATTTTGGTGAATGGATTTGAAACAGGAATGACTGAAAACTGTTTTGATTCCGACACAAACCAGATTTCTTTTATCGTGGAATAAATGCAAATAAAAAATATTGTTTTATCAACTTGTTTATTGGGGGCGATGTGCGCATGCACCCCGTACAGCAGCCCCAGTCGCCAAACATGGCCCGCATATCTGAGTGGCGCAAGTTTTACAGATATGACCGAAATGAGTCGCGTTGCAAAACGACCCGTATATCTGGGTGCAGGCGGGAAATTGGTTGGGGATGCGGTTGATGCATCTAGTAAACTGAACTATGGCGACAAGTCAACAAACGATAATATTATCGCAACACAATATATGGAAAAACTGGAATATGCACTGTACGATGCATTGCGCAAGCCGGGAATTTCAGTTCAGCGGGCCGGAACAGATGTTGTTGTAATACTGGTGCGGGATGCAATTATGGAACTGAACGTGGCGGATATTTCTGCGACAGGTGACGATACACTGAAAACAATTACACAGATTTTGAAAAAATACAACGCAACATTTATTGAAATTGCAGGTTATACAGATGCCATGCACGACGCAAATGCGGCGCGGGCGTTGTCGTTGGATATGGCACAGCGTGTTGGTGTTTATTTTGCAGAACATGGAATAAACCCAAACCGCATGTTTATTGTTGGACGGGGGGCTGCGCGCCCCATAGCCGGCCAGGATGACATCGGACGGTTAACCAATCGACGGGTTGAATTGCGCATTGCGCCGGCACGATAAAAAATCCCGCGACGGCGGGATTTTTTTTCAAAGAGCAATGCGCAAAGCGCAAAGAGCAATTAAAGCACGCGTCATACCGGTCCTTGACAAGCACAAGCATGACGAGAGGGGGCTTGTAATAAAACAATGGTTTTGCAGCCACCCCCTGACGCACTGGCGTGCGCCATCCCCCGCCAAGGGCGGTGGACATTTATAATATCCAATGATGACTAAGGTAAACTTTTATTTATCTAAGCAATCATGTCTCTTGTTTCCTGTCTCGTGTCTCAAAAAAATCCCGCGACGGCGGGATTTTTATTATGCCAATTCCTTGATTTTTTTGGTCATTGGGTCGTATATGCGTGGCGCGCCCGTGTACCCCAATGCACGATGATGCGACGGCACCAAGAATTCCGGCAATGGTGCACATTCACCCATTTGGGTTTTGGCATACATCTTTTTTTGGATTGCGGTTGTGTTTTTATACCACCGTTCTTGGTCTGCCTTAATCGGGCGGTTATAATGCCCTTGGATAATAACCAAATGTTCTTCGGGGTTCATTTTCATGATATCCATTGGTGTGAACAGCAATTCTTCGGTTGTTTCTTCTTTATCTTTGCCGTCGGGACCTTTGACTGTTTTCTTTTTCATTTTGTATCCCATCATGTCCGAAAAACGTTTGGCGGTATCTGGGTCATTTTGGCGCATAACAATTTTTGCAGCGGTTGTTGAAATAATTGTTGCCGCCGCGTCCGCACCGTATTTTTCCTGAATCTGGTGCAGGTCCTGGCCAATAATCAGATATGAAATTTTCTGGCCACGCCCAAGGTCCGGCCCCTGGATAATTGCCTGCAATTTTTGCATTTTTGGCATTTCGTCAATCGCGAACAGTACTGGGTATGGCCCCAACTTTTCACCATGATGCATATCGCCTGGCTTGTTCGCCAACAAGAAGTTCGACATCAATTCAATAAATATTGCGGTAATCGGGTTTAATGCCTGGGCATCAACCATATTTATGGAAAGGTATACAGATACCGGCTTAACCTTGCCATCGCGGGGATCAACCATACCACGCAGGTCGGAAAAGTGAAAGTCCGAATGGCTGGTACGATTGCGAACGGCGGCATTACGGAATATGTTCAGCCCCGACTGTGCCGTTGACATAATCGACCCGCGTTCTTTGTCCGGGGTGCTGGCCAATTGCGTTAATTCCTGAATTGCGCGATGGGAATATGCGTATCGGCGCGCTTCGTCCACAGCCTTCATAAACATATCTTTGGCGGGGTCCGCCATCATTACCATCTGGTCACCCTGACGGCGACGATTTTCGATATCTTCGGCAATCGCGATTTGCGATGCATTCAGCCAGTCCAGAATCATAGAAAACGAAGCCTCGCGTCCGCGCCATGCATCGGGAATATTTTCCCATGTTCCGACATGTACATAGTTTGTGGCGTTTAATTCGCCGCGTTGCAACAGTGCGTGCGCCGCATATGCATTGGGATCGGACGACATAGACAGATAATAATCCGACAGAACGGCGGCATCTTCGGCATTGAATGTGCCGTTTGACATGCGGGCATAGAAATAGTC
>JAEDOP010000034.1 GCA_016301865.1 Alphaproteobacteria bacterium | reverse complement strand
ACCCGCGATTTTAGATTGGCTGAAATCAAATGGGCGATTGGTTAAAAAAGAACAATATAAACATTCTTATCCATTCGGTGACCGGTCCAAAGAAAAATTAATCCAGCGCGCGACGGATTCGTGGTATATCGACGTACCAAAAATCAAAGACAAATTATTGGCAAACAATGCGTTGGTTAATTGGATATCGGCCGGTGAACGTTTCCGTATGTGGATTGAAAACGCGCGCCCATGGTCGATTTCACGAAATCGGTTCTGGGGGATGCCTTTGCCAATATGGGAACGCGACGGGGAATATAAAGTTTTTGGTTCAATCGCAGAATTGGAAGAATTCTTTGGCGTTGAAATCAACGACCTGCACCGTCCAACACTGGATAAACTGACCAAAGACGGTTGGACACGCATAACAGATGTTCTGGATTGCTGGGTGGAAAGTGGTTCTATGCCGTGGGCGTCCCTGCATTATCCGTTTGAAAACGTGGATAAATTCAATGCGACATTCCCCGCCGACTATATTATCGAAGGCCAAGATCAAACACGTGGTTGGTTCTATGCGCTGATGGTGCTGGCAACTGCGCTGTTTGATAAACCTGCGTTCCGGGCGGTGTCGGCCAACGGTATGGTGGTGGACGAAAATAAAAAGAAATTTTCAAAATCACTGCGCAACTTTGTGAACCCAGAACAACAGATTGAACAGTATGGTGCTGATGCAGTACGTCTGTTTATCTTGGGCTCTAATTTTATGAAGGCTGAACCTGTTCCTGTGGACAAAGAAGGCAAGGTGTTTGTTGAATCAACCAAGACAATCCAAACACCACTGTGGAACGCATATCACTTCTTTACATTGTACGCGAACGCCGGCAATATCACCGCGCATGAAATGACAAATCCGACAAATCCGTTGGATAAATATATATTGGCAGAATTAAATATTCTGACCGATATTGTGCGCGATGCATTGAACGAATATAAACCAGACGTTGCCGTCAAAGAATTTGTTCGATTCTTGGATATCTTGAACAATTGGTATATCCGTCGTGGTCGCGCGCGTTTCTGGGACGAAGAACAGGCGGCATTTGACACGCTGTACACAGTGCTGACACGTTTCTGTCGTGTTTTGGCATCGTTTGCACCGTTTGTGTCTGAATATATCTATACGAATCTGACGGGCGACGAATCTGTGCATTTGACATCGTTCCCTGAATCTGAATCTGTTGACAGCGCGATTGTAAATGACATGCGTCGTGTGCAAATGATTGTGTCAACCGGCAAACAACTGCGCGAAGCGTACAAGTTGCGCACCCGCCTGCCGTTAAATTCACTGACGGTTGCGGGTGCGAATATGCCCGAATACGCTGATATTATCCAGGACGAATTGAACGTAAAATCGGTTGTGTTCCGTGAAACATTTGATGATGTCGCAGATTCGTTTGTGTACCTGATTACACCAAAAATTGGTGCGCGTCTGGGTGGTGCGTTAAAGGAAATTATTCCGGCGGTAAAACGTGGCGATTATGAATTGTCGGGCGACAAATTAATTGCAGCGGGCCATGAATTGAACGCGGACGAATTTGAAATGCGTCTGAATATGCGTGATGGTGTGACGGGCACAGCATTGCCAGATAATACGGCCGTTGTTGTTCTGGACACAGATGTTAATTCCGAACTGGTCGCCGAAGGGTTGGCGAACGATGCGCTGCGCTTTATCCAAGACACGCGCAAGGCCGCCGGTCTGGACGTATCTGACCGCATTGTTTTGACATATTCGGCGGACCCGGCCCTGGCAAATGCGCTGGAAAATCATAAAAAGCGCATTATGCACGAAGCCTTGATTGTCGAAATGGTTGCTGGCGACGGCGAATACGAAACTGAAATCGAAGGCTATAACCTGGCGATTTCTGTTAAAAAGGCATAAAAATGAAACTGACACCGCAAAGATATTTTGAATTAGTACCACCGACCGTTGATATGACAATACGGTCGGAACTGTACCATACAAATGAATTTAACTTTGCGGTGGCGGTTATTTTATCGGCCCAGGCAACGGATAAAAAGGTGAACGAGGTTACGCCCAAATTATTCCGCGTCGCACCAACACCACAAAAAATGTTGGCATTGGGTATTGATGGGTTAAAAGAACATATCCGCGTCATATCGTTTTTTAATAACAAGGCTAAAAGCATAATCGCCCTGGCGGACAAATTGGCGGCGGAAAATATGACCGACACATTTCCGGATAAATATCACAACCGCGATGCGCTGATGAAATTACCCGGCATTGGCCAGAAAACTGCAAACGTCGTCTGTAATGTTCTGTGGGGTGCGCCAAACATTGGTGTTGATACACATGTGTTTCGAAACGCACACCGATATGGCTGGGTTGATGACGCGGACAACACGCCCGAAAAAGTCGAATCAAAATTATTAAAAATAATTCCGCGCAAATATCACCCAATTGTAAACCATGTGATGGTTCTGCACGGTCGATACGTGTGCAAGGCATTGCGCCCCGCGTGTGAAACATGCCCCGTCGCCAAATGGTGTCCTGTGGCAAAAAAATAAAACCGCCGTTTGGCGGTTCTTTTTTATTGTTCTTCTTTTACCTTTTGCAGGACGGCGGTAAATGTAGATTCTGCGACCTTTTTCCCACCAACCAACGCAATGCCGTGGAATTTATATAAACTCATCTTGGTCAGCAACAATTCCACATGTAATTCCAGTTTGTCGCCCGGACGCACCATATGCGAAAACTTAATCTTTTCCATTGTGGTAAAGTACCCCAGCATATTTTCGCGTTCTGCGTCTGACAATCTTCTGAACGCAACAAAGCACGCAGTCTGGGCCAACGCTTCAACCTGTAACACACCGGGCATAATCGGATTGCCTGGGAAATGCCCATCGCACCAGAATTCATCATCACGCACATATTTTATGCCAACCGCGCTGGTATCGCTGTATTCACGAATTTCATCAACCAATCGCATGTTTCCACGATGTGGAATTATTTTTTCAATCTGTTTTGCGTCAACCATTTTTATATTCCCCCTACGCTTAATTTTTCATCTGTTTCCTTAGCCATGCATAATGACGCATAAATTCAGTCCCCGGTCCCGCCGGATATCCCATATACGATTCCCCATCTGGAATATTGCGGAAAACGCCACTGTTTGCGCCAACGGATGCATCGTTTCCAATCTTTACACCGTTTGCCACGCCAACATGTCCCCCCAGTAATACGCGGTCACCCACAACCACACCGCCGGCCAGTCCAACACCACTGGCCAAGAAACATTCGCATCCCACAACAACCCCATGTGCGATTTGACACAGGTTGTCAATCTTGGTGCCGTCCCCGATGCGCGTATCTGTCATTGCGCCCCGGTCAATGCATGTATTTGCCCCAACGGAAACGCGTTCGCCAATCACAACGCGTCCCACGTGCGGAATAAATATGTTTTTGCCATTTTGACGTGTATATCCAAATCCATCTTTGCCAATAACGGCGTTTGCGTTAATCACGCAATCTGCGCCAATTGTTGCGTTTTCAATATGTGCCCCACTGTGCACAACTGTCCCGCGCCCCAGCACGACCCCGCGTCCAATATATGCGCCTGGATAAATTTTGACCCCCGGTTCGATTGCTGCGCCCCGTTCAATGGTTGCAAATTGCCCGACATATGTTGTGCGTTTTTTACTGAAAAACACGCCACGTTCGATGAACGAGTGCTTGCTGACGCCAAAGCGTGGTTTTTCGCGATAAATTTCCCCCAGAATTTTTACAATATTTCCGCGTGGACTGTCTGTGATCAACAGTGTTGCCCCCGCCGGTGCATGCTTTGCCATTTCTGGCTGAACAAGAATAACAGTCGCACGCGTGTTTTCCAATACACTGATTGGCAAGATTTTAAACGCATTACTGTTTTGTTCGGTTGAATAGAATGCCAACTGTCCCGCGCGCGCATCTGCGATTGGTGCGACCCCCCGCACCGGTGCATTCGCGTCCCCGCGCAATTCCAGACCAAATTTGGCCGCCAACGCGCCGGCTGTTGTTTTACTTGCCGCCGGCATAAACAAAGATTTTATTGCTTTCATCATAGTGACCCGATTATAGATAAAAAAAATCTCACATTCCACATTTTTATAAAAGATTATATTTTTACTTGCGTTTTCATATTTCGTCTTTATAATAACCAGTGTTCTTAAATAATAATTTAAGGGCGGGGTCGGAAAAACCCCGCCCTTTCACTAAGACATGTTATAACGCAAAGGAGTGTACCAAATGTCTTTTGTATCGATGCCGCGTCAGGATTTATTGTTGGCAATTGAATCTTTGGCCCAGGAAAAGCAAATTGACCGTGAAATTGTTTTTGAATCACTTGAAATTGCCGTGGCCAAGATTGCAAAGCACAAATATGGCGAAGAATTTAATATTGTTGCCGATATTGATCGCAAGAACGGTGCGATAAATGTAAAACGCTTGTTCGATGTCATCGAATCGCCGGAATCCGTGGGCGAAGAATATGATCCAAACACCATGCTGACGGTATCCCAGGCAAAGAAGTATGCCAAGAACCCTGTTGTTGGTGACGTGGTCGAAGATGCGTTGCCTGAACCTGAATTTGGCCGTATGGCATTCCAGACTGCGAAACAGATTATGACAACACGCGTCCGCGACGCAGAAAAGGGTCGCCAGTTTGAAGAATTCAAAGACAACATCGGCGACATCGTCAGTGGTATTGTTAAACGTGTTGAATTTGGCAGTGTATATGTTGATATTAATGGCAAAGCCGAAGGTTATATCAAAGGCACAGAATTAATCCCAGGCGAACGCCTGAACGTTGGCGACCGTGTTCGTGCATTGATTATGGACGTTGCGCGTTCAAATACCGGCCCCCAGATTTTCTTGACACGTACACATCCAATGTTCATGGAAAAACTGTTTGTCCAAGAAGTGCCTGAAATCTACGAAGGTATTATTAAAATCAAATCTGTTGCGCGTGCGCCGGGTTCACATGCGAAAATCGCGGTTGAAACGGCTGACCCATCAATTGACGCGGTTGGTATGACGGTTGGAATTAAGGGTACACGTATCCAGCCTGTTATCAACGAATGTCATGGTGAAAAAATTGACGTTATTCTGTATTCCGAAGACCCTGCTGTATTCATTGTTAACGCAATGCAACCGGCCAAGGTCGCAAAAATCATCGTCGACGAAGATACACGCAGCGCAGCCGTTGTTGTAAACGAAGACCAACAATCATTGGCAATTGGTCGTCGCGGCCAGAATGTTCGCCTGGCGTCCCAGTTGACCGGCTGGAACATTGACGTTATGAACGAAGCCGAAGAACAAGAACGCCGTGCTAAGGAATTCAAAGAAAAGACAGAATTGTTTATCGGTGGCTTGGACGTTGATGAAATGATTGCCCAACTGCTGATTACCGAAGGGTTCCGCACAATCGAAGAAATTGCATTCGTTGACGCATCTGAACTGGAAAGCATCGAAGGCTTTAACCCAGAATTGGCGGCTGAATTACAGAAACGTGCCAAAGATTACCTGGCAAAAATTGAAATTGATTACATGGACGCAGGCCATAAATTGGGCATGTCCGATGACCTGTTGACATTTGACTTTATCAAACGTCCAACAATCATGAAATTGGGCGAATCAGGCATTAAATCATTGAATGATTTGGCGGATTTGGCGACTGATGAATTGGTTGAAATCCTGGGCGAAGATACAATGTCATCCCGTTTGGCGGGTCGCGTGATTATGAAGGCACGTGAACTGGCATACGGTATAACAAAGGATAACGAATAAAAAAGCAGAGTTCAGAGTTCAGAGTGCAGAGTTCAGATTTTGATTTACAGCAATATCTGCACTCTGCACTCTGAATACTGCACACTGCTTGCGATCGAAGGAAGCAAGAATATGGCAACATTGACACTTGGAAAATCTGTAACAACTGATGCGGTGCACAGCAAAAAAGGCGACGCGGTCTTTGTCGAACGACGTCGTCGCGTTGTTGCCCCCGGCAGCAAGGAATTGCGTGATGAACCCGTCGCGCCTGTTGTATCAAAAAATGCGGCCGATGAAAAATTGCGTGCCGTTCTGGCTGCGGCCAAGGCGCGCGAAGAAGAACGCAAACAACGTGCCGCCGAAGAGGCCGCTGCCCGCGCCGCCCGCGATGCGGAAATAGAACGTGAAAATCGCGAATATGAACAGGTTCGCGAACAGTTGGCCGCCCGTGAAAATGCGAATGTTGCGAATGCTGCGGATACGTCTGATGTTGCCGAAGATGTGCCCGCCGCGCCACGCGCAAAATCCGCCCCCACGACGCCCAAGGTGTTTACAAATAACGCCACCGCCGGCGCGTCGCGTCGTGGCCGTAATGCGGACGACGAAGACACGCGTCCGGGCAAATTTAACAACTCTAAAAAAGATTTCAAAAAGTCTGGCAAGATTCACCTGAATGATATCGTTATGGGTGGTGGCGATGATGACGACGATGAAATTGGAATTCGTGGCGCAAACCGCCGCCGTTCCGAAGCGTCCCTGAAACGTTTCCGTGAAAAGGCGCGCGCCGTATTTACCGCCCCACAAAAGGTTGAACATGTTGTAAACCTGGGTGACACAATCACGGTCAAAGACCTGGCGGCGGCCATGGCAGAAAAGGCCGGCAATGTTATCAAAAAACTGATGGAAATGGGCATGATGGTTTCTGTGAATCAGTCTATTGATGCCGACACTGCTGAATTGATTGCGTCTGAATTTGGTGCGACTGTTAAACGCGTTGTTGTCAAACCATACGCAGAAATCCTGGAACGCGAACCAAACCCAGAACGCATGACGCCACGCGCGCCGGTTGTGACGGTTGTGGGTCACGTTGACCATGGTAAAACATCCCTGTTGGATGCGTTCCGTAATGCAAACGTTGCCGCCGGCGAAGCAGGTGGCATTACCCAGCACGTGTCATCCTATGAAGTTAAAACAAAATCAGGCCAGATGATTACATTCCTGGACACACCAGGGCACGAAACGTTTACCGCCATGCGTGCGCGTGGTGCCCAAATGGCAGATATTGTGGTATTGGTGGTTGCGGCAAACGATTCTATTATGCCACAGACAATCGAAGCCATTAACCACATCCGTGCCGCGAACGTACCATTTATT
>JAEDOP010000033.1 GCA_016301865.1 Alphaproteobacteria bacterium | reverse complement strand
ATGTTCACACCATTGGCACCCAAAATTGGCCCAACCGGTGGCGCAGGATTCGCCTGTTTTGCAGGGACGACCAGTTTGACCAATCCCTTGACTTCTTTCTTTGCCATTTTTCACTCCGTTTTTTTCGTTTGTGTCGTGGTACGATATGGCGTATCTACCACGGGTTGCTGTGATTTTACTGAATATTTTTCAGAAAACCACAAAAAACTTTATACCCGTTCAACCTGGTTAAATTCCAAGTCCATACTGGTTTCGCGACCGAACACCAAAACAGTAACGGTCATTTTCTGTTTTACATTGTCAACTTCGGACGCAACACCGTTAAAGCCCGCAAACGGACCATCGATGACGTGCACTTCCTGGCCGACTTCGTATTCTACATCATCGGCCGCGACAGCACCCTCTTCTACCTGTTTCATCAGGCGATGCGCTTCGGCTTCGGATACGGCAATTGGTTTGTTTTTTGCGCCCAAGAACATAACAACCTGGGGAATCTGTTTAACCAATGTAAATGTTTCATTGTTCATAACCATCTGAACAACGATATACCCAGGGAAGAATTTACGCTCAGCCTTGACACGCTTGCCCGCTTTGATTTCTGTAACTTCGCGCGTCGGGACCATAATTTCACCAAACAGCGCATTCAAACGACGTTTATCAATCTGTTCACGCAGTCCACGCGCAACCTTGTCTTCGCACCCGGTGTGAACATTTACGACAAACCACTGCATTTTTTCATCCATTCCTGTGTCCTTTGCCTGATTAGAAAACCCACCCAACAATTGCGTTCAAAATACTGTCAACCACAAAGAAGAACAGCGCCGCAAGTCCAGAAAACACCAGAATCATAATTGTTGCACGAATAACACTATCGCGCGATGGCCACACAATTTTGAACCATTCGCTGCGAACCGACTTAAAAAAATCCAGTATTTTCTTCATAAAAATTGCCTGTAATTACGTAATTTTACCATAACTATAAAATTGGCAGGGGCAGAAGGAATCGAACCCTCATCCGCGGTTTTGGAGACCGATATTCTACCGTTGAACTATGCCCCTGTGTGCCGCTTGACGTACCACATGCCACATTATAGTCTGCGACAGAATAGCACACGAATACAAAAAATCAAGCGGAAATATTATAATATTTTTTAACAACCCGCGCAAGAACATTTTCAACCGCCCAAAACATTAATTGCTTGTGTTCAGTTTTTTTCTTGCAAAGGCGCGCACTTTTTGTCTACAATTACCATAATCAAGGGAGAGGAAGTCGTGCAAGACCGCGTAGAACCGCCAATTTTACTGTCCAGAATTATGATGTTCGTGTTGGCGACGGCGTTGGTCGTGTTGGTGGCGCTGGGCATGACAATATATAATATGTTCCCGTTGAACCGACCCCAGGTGTTCTTTTTGGCAACAACTGTGCGCGACGACCAGGATGTGCGATTGGTGCAAATGCAACCAAAGAGCGAAAACCTGGACAGATATACCAAGGCGTTTGTTCGTGAATATATACGACACAGAAACGAAATCTTTCAAAACCCAAACGCCATGCATCAAAAATGGAACAGCGACGACGGTGCGGTTCGCATAATGTCCACCGATAATGTGTACGCTGAATTTGCAGATACCGCAATGTTTAACGCAATTATGAGTGAAGCACCAAGCTTTAATTGTCTGGTAAATTTTGATGGGGCACCAATGTACCTGGCATCAGAAGATGCATATCAGACAAAAATTCGTTACTTTTGCACTGATAATACTGGACAGACAACGCCAAAAGATTATACAATCAAAATGAAATTAGAGACAGATAATAACGCCCAAATAAAATGGGCAGATCGTGTTGATAACCCACTGGGGTTGCGTGTTTCAAGATATGAAATAATATCTGGGGATGGCGACCCATTGGATACGGGTTTTCTGAGCGAATAAAAAAACAAAGAAAGACGGGAAGGATTGGTATGACATTTTCAAAGTTGTTTATGGTTTGTTTAGCAGGTGTTTTGACATTGCCCGCATATGCCGCTGTATACGGTGTCCAGGATGCGTGGGACAACCCGACCGCAAATATGGCCGCAGGCAGTATTAAACCGGGGTACGCGCAACTGACATGGTCGGCAGGGTCTGTTTTGCCAATCAAATTACGCAACGGCATGGTGACGATGATTAGTCTGCCGAATGGTGAACAAATCGCAGACGCGGTTGTTGGAAATCAAGATTTATTCCAGATTGACGCAACCCAGGGTGACCGGACAATGTTTATTTCACCGACAGGTTCAAACCAGGGTTCAGACACAAATATGATTGTGACGGGACAATCGGGCAATAAATATATATTCTATCTGCGCAGCGAACCATCAAATTCCAGCGAAATCACATATTCCCAGGTTGATATTATGTTGGATGGTAATGGCGCATTGCCAATGGCGAATGCCACAACTACATCAGGTGGTGCAAAATCTATATTCCAAAAATCCGCCCCACAAACATCGGTTGTGGGGGCCGACGGCGAAGATTATGGTTGGATTAAGTCAATGAAAATTGATCCGTCTGAATTCCGTTTTGACCTGGATATATTTGTACCAAACCCAGACGACTATGTAATTGCGCCCGAACGCGTATGGCGCGATCGTATATTTACATATATTGACTTTGGCGACAAGGTTATTGCAATGACCCAACGTCCGGTCGTATCGCTGTTGGTCGAAGGTGGGGAATCACCGGTCGGTTTTCGCACTGATGGCGAAGATGGTCGCCTGTTGATTGTAGAGGCCGTTGGCGACATGGTTCTGCGCAGTGGTCAGCGAATTGTATGTATCAAAAAACGTGAAAAACCGTTCTTAATCGCAGATACGGCATCTGTTATGGCATTGGCTGAGGCAAATGTTGCACAAAGCATGCTGTCGGGGCAATCGCTGAATAATATTGCATACACGGACAGTCTAAGCGCGATGAATATGGGCATGAATTATACAGGTACACCGGTATTTGTTGGCAATAATCAGACCGTAAATCCCGCAACGGGTGCAGGATACTATATGCCGGCTGGATTCACCGTTCCCCAGGCAATGCCACAGGGCAGTAGCAGCGTTGTCAATATGTTGCCACAACAACGCAATACGGCGGGGGCATATTTGCCACAAACAAATATTCCGCTGATTGCCAGCAACCAGGTTGGTGTTGCTGTGGAATTAAAATCAGACACATCGGTCAAGGCGTTGGATGACTATTGGACAATGCTGTTGGCGAAATTTAGTGGCGAAGACGGCCAAGGGTTGTTGACCCCGTACAAGGATATGGTGTTCTTTGCGGTTGATGAACAGGGGGTTGGCGAACTGGGTGCAACATCGTCGGCGGCACGTCAATATCGTTTGCGTATCGGGCCATTGGCAGATATTGATACAGCACAGACATTGTGTGATAAATTACTGAAATTCAGCGGAACAAGTTGCAGTGTAATTCGTATGCAATAAATACGGTGGGACTGGGGGATGAGTAAACTGAAACAACAATTTTCAGAATTGCGTCAGAATACGCCAAAGCGTGTGCAGTGGTTGCTGCTGGTGGTGGCGTTTGTATTGGTGATAATATTGTTAACACTGTTATTGGGTGGCGGCAACAAACAGGAAGATATTTCCAAAACAGACCAAGCACCCACAGAAATTAAAATTTCACCGGATATGGTCAACTGGGCCGATGTCTTGGTTGGCGACAAGAAAACGCAGACGATTAAGGTGTGGGCAACCGCCCCAGCCAAGGTTTTTGACGTTAGATTGCACAAAGAAATCGCAGGACTGAAAATTAGTTCGGCGTGTCCGAAAATGGGGCAGATTAACGCAAATCTGGCATGCAAGGTTGAAATTACATATGCACCGACGTCTGTAATGGCGGTTGAGACAATACCAGTGTTTATCGATTGGCACGACGCCGATGAAACAGATGCCATGAAAAAGACAGAAAAAATTGTTTTGACGCTGGGGGCGGTCGCGCCCAAGGTGGAAGTAAAACCAATAGAAGCACCAAAGCCCATCGTTTTACCAGAACCTGAGCCAGAGATAGATATTGAGCCAGAACCGGTAATTGTGAAACAGGAAATCAAGCGTGAAATCGAAACACTCGCGCCGCCGGTAAAGTTTGACACACCAAAGGTCACACAGGCAGTTGTGGAAGATGTAGAAACATACGAAATACCCGATGGATGTTCGGACTTTGCATTCCCAGGATATGGAAATTCGGGACGCCAAATTGGATGGATAAAACCCAGTGGTGGCGCATATAAATTTCACCCATTTTCAGACAAAGATTGCACAAAACCGACAGGGACATACAATCCTGATAATGGCATTATAACAGATGACAAGGGTAAAAAAATAGGGACTGATGCCGATCATATTGGATTTTCGGTTATTAGTGGCGGTGAATTACCAGAACTGAGCAATGCACCAGCAATAAAAAAGGTTAACCGCGCACAACAATTGGACGACGTGTCGGATGTTGTAAGTAACGGCGCGAGGCGTATGGGCGATGAAATGGGCGGTTTCGCAAGTGTCATCCGACCCGCCCCAGTCAAAGATGTTGTGTATGGTACAACTGGGCAAGACACCGTAACGTCGACCGCACCGTATGATCGCAGTTTTGTTCTGCGCCAGTATAAACCAATTCCCGCAACAATTGTATCAGATGTGCGGGCAGATATTGAAGCATTAGAACTGGGGGTTCCAGTACGCGCAACTGTGGACCGCAATGTGTATTCTGATAATGGGCGAACAGTTGTTATACCAACGGGTACATTGTTGTTGGGATATGTAACCGGCGAAGTTCCAGGGCCATACAAGGCGATTGGTCGTATGAATATAAAGTGGTATCAGTTTATTCGTCCAGACGGTGTAGAATTTAATTTTGAAGACGGTTTCGACCCATATTCTGGTGATGCCCAGGGGCGAGTGGGTGTGCCAGGACGTGGCAGCACGGATTATATGGAACAGTTCTTGATGCCAATGTTGACCGCATTTGTGCCGGCGGCGGTGAACCTGATTAACCCAGTGGCGGATGCATTTGTGAATCAAATAGACCTGGATAATAACACAGTTGTTCAAAGTGGGACCATGCGTTCATCGGAACTGGCAAAAAACGAAATTATTACCGCCTGGAATCAGGTGGCACAAAAATTAATGGTTGATATGATGGACAATACCGTCCCACCATTTACAATCGCAGCAGGGACGCGCATTACTGTTTATTCACCTGTTGATTTGCAAATTACGTGTGGTGATCCATCTGATAATGTCGGCAAAAAATGTGCCGTTGCGCCATTTGGTAATGATAAAAGACGTAATATCACGAAATCTGATATGAATTTATTTCCTGCCGAAGATGATTCGTGGGTTGGACAATCTCGTTCTTTTGCGGTTGGTACATACTGCGAAGAAGATGATGAAGGATTGTGGCGCGTAAAGTCCGAGTGTTCTGGCGCAAAACAGGGCGAGTTGAACAAATGTGGTGGTCATTCATATAGCACATTGAAAATGTATTGCGATTCTTTGAATTATCAGTCAAAAAAGGCGTTACAATACGATGTATACCGTGAAGACCAACAAAAACAATATCAACAAAAGGTTCAGGACCTGGGTGGGGTTGGTTCGCAACAGTATAACGAAGAAATATTGGGAATAAAATACAACCCAGACGGTACAGTTCAAAACCCATACGCCGCGACCAGCGAACCTGTCGAGGAAGCACCAGCGGTTCTGACATGCGAGGACGGGAATCCGCCAGATACAAATGGATGTTGTGCGGGTGAAATATATACCGATATGGGCGAGCAAGGGTTTAACTGTTGCCCTGAGGCAGGAGGCGATTGTTTCCCACCGATTTTATAAAAAATCCCCGCCGGATGGCGGGATTTTTTTAGTGGTTAGTGTAAGTGCAAGTGGTTAGTGGCGGAATCCCACTGCGCCAAGGCTTCGTGGGACAAGTCATGATACTTAAGGTAAATAAAAGTTTAGTGGTTAGTGTTAGTGGCAAGTGTTTAGTGAGTGTGTGCGGCATTTGCCGCACATTATAGTGCCACCACTAACCACTAGCGACTCTTCACTTACACTTAAATAAACTTTTATTTAGCAAAGCAAAAATTTAAATGCGCATTTCGGTGCGCATTTTTTATTAGATATCGATATATTTATCAAAAAAATCGATTCGTATACAAATCGTCAGATATAAAATCCGAATCTGTTTTCTGATTCGGATTTCAACCGACGGTTGTAATATTTTACAGGAATCTTTTCTTAGATTATATATCAATAACGAACATAATAACCAAAGGAGAAAGAAAAATGACACAAACATTGGCAATTAGTATGGCTGAAAAATTCCAGAACGCAGAACAGATGTGGTTCTGGTTTTTGTATTCGCGTGGGATGCGGAATAACAACTTTATGCGGATGCGCGGAAATCCAACGCGACGCCCGTGCGAAGTGTTGGATGTGGAAACACTGATTACAAAACTGTATTTGTGCGGCAAATTGACCGATGAACAATTGGGGGTGTTGAAAAAGTTTGGTGATAAACGTCGCGCACCGAACCAACATATTTGGGCGGAAAATCGCGCTGCAAATCAATGGACGACGGCGATGAGTGTACTGACAGACGCAGCAAAACAGCGCGGCTGGATTGAATAAAATATTGCCCCCATAAACGGGGGCCGTAAATAAAATTAAAACAGGGAAAAAAATTATGTTAATTATTGCATTTTCAACCAAGACATCCAAGGTGCTGCCACGTATATTTTGTGGCGATTTAAAACATGTTGCGCCAATCGTTTGGCGTTGCGACAAATTGACGCTGTATCAATTTGTGCGACGTGGAAAAATTGTAAAAATTCCAATATTGGCGCGCGATATAAAAATACTGACAACACATGGGTGGCGATTTGTTTATTTGCCACATACACCGGCCCAAAACATAGATGAACGTCATATTTATACATGCGTACATTTAGCAAAACGCATGATTGGGTTGCGCGATTTACGCATACAAACACCAGGCGCACTGTACAAGTATTTGAACAAATAAACTTTACCAAGGATGCTGTTCACATAAAAAATCCCCCAGATGGGGGATTTTTTTTAGGATAATTTGTGAATTACCAGGCCACTGCGCAACTTTGGTTCAAACCAGGTTGTCTTGGGTGGCATGATATTGCCCGTGTCGGCGATATCAATAATCTGGCGCATGGTGACA
>JAEDOP010000002.1 GCA_016301865.1 Alphaproteobacteria bacterium | reverse complement strand
ACCAAATCTGTATGGCGGCGATGTTGCCGAACAATCCAGGGGCGACTATGAATACTTTGCCCAGGAATACAACAAGACATACGAAAGCCTGAGAAACGTGATGCGGCAAATCAAATTATTACAAAAATAAAAAACGGGGCAATCGCCCCGTTTTTTAATACGATTTCGCAACAAATACGTATGTTGGGTCATTATCATCCAAACAACGACGGGTGATTTTGTATTTTTCCATCAAACCATCAAATTGTTCGTTTGTGGTCATTTCATATTTAATACGGAAAAATCCAATTTCGCCGTTTGCCAATGCAGTATCCAGCGCATCTAAATCCGCAACATCGTGTATCATTTCCGCGTTACGTTTTTCAACACGTGCAACCATGGTATCGTGGATATCGCGCATAATATCATTTACAGTCGCAACCAATTCATCAATTGCGATTGTACGCTTGGATTCACGTCCCAGGTCACGACGTGTAATTGTGACACATCCAGATTCCATTTCACGCGCACCAATTTCCACACGCAATGGAACACCGCGCTTAATCCATTTCCACATTTTGTCAGGCGCGCGCATGTCAGACGTGTCAACCAACACACGCACACCCGCGCCACGCAATTTATCCCCCAGGTTAGACGCAAATTCATTTAATGCGGCGGCGGTATCTTCGCGTGTGATTGGAATAATCACAACCTGATAAGGGGCAACCGCCGGTGGCAAAATCAGACCATCGTCGTCTGAATGCACCATGAACATAGACCCCATCATACGGGTTGTTGTGCCCCAACTGGTCGTCCAACCGTGTTGTAATTTACCGTCTGTGCCCAGGAACTGAATTCCAAATGATTTTGAAAAATGTTGGCCCAGGTCGTGCGATGTGCCGGCCTGTAATGCCCTGCCATCTTGCATGACGTGTTCCAGGGTGTATGTGTGGTCTGCGCCGGCAAAGCGTTCTTCGGGTGTTTTTTCGCCCATAATTGATGGAATCGCCAGAACATCACGCATATAGTCGCCGTACATTTTGTGCATCTTGCGCGCGTCGGCGTTGGCCTCTTCGTGTGTGGCGAAAACATTATGCCCTTCTTGCCAGTTAAATTCAGATGTGCGCAGGAACATACGTGGGCGCATTTCCCAACGCATTACATTTACCCACTGATTCAATTTCAATGGCAGGTCACGATATGATTGTACCCAACGGGACATCGCTTCGCCAATAATCGTTTCAGATGTTGGACGAATAATGTATGGTTCAGTCAATTTAGAATCTGGGTCAGGTTGCAATGTGCCATCAATCATCTTCAAACGATGATGGGTGACAACCGCACATTCTTTGGCAAAGCCGGCGACGTGTTCGGCCTCTTTATTAAAAAAGTCAATTGGAATCAATAATGGAAAGTTTGCGTTCTGGACGCCATGTGATTTAATGCGGCGATCCATTTCGTCGCGCATCAGTTCCCAAATTGCCCAACCGTATGGTTTAATTGTCATACAACCACGCACAGGGGCGTTTTCCGCCAAATCTGCGGCAACGATTAAATTTTGATACCATTCGCTGAAATTTTCTGCGCGGGTTGGTGTAATTGCTGTTTTCATTTCTTGTATCTCTTTTAATTATTATTTTTATCTTTTAATTCCATGTATTTTTCCGACACTATTTTGTGCAGAACGTCGGCAATCTGCTTTCTGTCCATACCCGCCAGGGGCGGTGGTGGCAACAATGTAATTTCAACCATAAATCCACCCAGCATCATGATGTGAAAAACCTGGCCAAAGGCAGACCGTTCACGTTTACACCGTGGGCCCATATCCATTTTGGCATTATCAAAGTATGCAAAATGGTCGGCAAGCGTTTGTTCATCAATCGGACTGCCGTCTTTATAACGATAGTGCATCGCCATGGGCTGGACCGTAACATTTGAATTTTCAACAAAGTTGAACAGCGTGCTTTTGAACGGCTTTACATATGCGCCATTTGTCGTGGTACCTTCGGGAAATAAAATCATTGGGTACTTTACAGTCTGGACGGTTTTTTGAACAACCGCCAACGCATCGCGCGCATGCGACGGACGACGGTCAACAAAGATTACGCCAAACTTTTTCGCAACCCAACCAACCAATGGCCAATTTTCCACTTCTTTCTTGGCAATAAAACTGCCACGGAATGCAAACGGAAATGTTGCAATTTCAAACACAGATATATGATTGGACACAACCATCAGTGGACGCGCATCGGATATTTTGCCGTGTACAACAATCTTAATCCCGCCCAGTTTTACCAAAAACCACATAAAGACCGGCATGTACTGAACCGCCCAGCGACGTGGCAGCAAGATTAAAATTGGCATCTGGATAACAACCATTACCCAGAACAGCACGAATTTTATCGCAGCCGTGGTTGTGTTGAAAATATTCTGTTTGCGTATTTTTGGTTTTGCCATGGTTATACTAGCTCTTCTTTGTCACTGTCTTCGATGTATTCGGCGTCGGCGGCATCTTCGCGAAGTAAGAATTCAACAAATGCGCGAACAACCTTGAACGGGCCAACCACAGGCAAAGTAATTATTTTGCCGACCGTTTTCATAATATTATCGTGCTCGTCATCAGGATTGCCCAGCGCGTTTTCGCGACCCAAGAAATGCTTTTGATATGCTGCATCCATTTTGCGAGTTTCAATCATTACAAAAATATCGTATGAATTAAACGGCGCGTCAACAAATACACCACGTCCAAATGTCGCCCCCAGGCGTAAGTACCCCTTAATCAAAGGTGTCATTTCAGATTTTGCGTCCGCCGCGTCAACAAATTCACGTGGCAATATATTCATGCGTGCCAATTTCGGATTTACACCGTCCGCAAAGTTTTCAGGTATTACCGTCGCACGCAGACGAAGCGGTGTTAAATGGTTATAGTACAGGTATGATATCGCCTGGGCACTGCGCGCAGGTTTTGTACCAACGAACGATGCAACACCAAACAATATGCGAATCTTGCGACGAACAATCATTTCACCCAATCCCGCCCACAACAGACGCATCACCAACGCATTTTCGCGATATTCAGATGCAACGCACGCACGTGACATTTCAGCGATATTGCCACGATATTTTTTTATTTTTGAAATATTAAATTCGGATTCTGTGTAGAAGCCACCCATCTTGTCCGCAGCGTTGCGATCGATAATACGATATGTGCCAACAACACGACCATTGTGAAAAACCGCCATGTATTCTGCGAAACGATCAAAGGCATCGTATTCTTCGCCCAGGGCATGTTGTTCTTCGGTGGCGGATGCGCCCTCTTCCAAACAGAAAACCTGGTAACGCAGTTGACGAACCTGTTTACGCTCTTCTTTGTTACGGGTTAGACGCACCTCAAAATCACGGACTTTAATTGCCATAAATATATCCCTTGGTATAAATCTATGGGGAAAGAATACCAAACAAACGCCTAATATTCAACGTTTTTATTTATATTGATTTTTTTATGGACACAGACTATGATTGACACATCGCAGGGTGTTTCTGCGACGGGCGTGAGAACCCGGAACCGAGTGTCCACGAACATGTGGACAAACTCCACCAATAGTGGTTGGAGTGTGTCGAATATGTTGAATAAGGCACGCAATGCTCGGTATTGTTCTCAAGCTCCAACCACCAAGTTAATGCTTGGTGTTTTTTGTTATTAACATCAGGAGTATATGAATGAGCCAAGCAGAATATTGTCCTAGTGCAGGGGCAAGAAAAAATGTATATGCTGAAACCCAAGGAAAGAAAGGATTTCAAACCATGCCAACGGTTTCTGTATTAACGCCGGTCTATAACACGAATCACGAACATCTGCGTCAGTGTATCGAATCAATTTTAAATCAAACATATACAGATTTTGAATTTATTATCCTGAATGACAGTCCGGAAAATACAGAACTGGAAAAACTAATTCTGTCATACAAGGACAAGCGTATTCGATATGTAAAAAATGACAAAAATATCGGCATATCCCGGTCGCGGAACAAATTGATTGAACTGGCGCGTGGAAAGTATATCGCAATATTTGACCATGATGATATTTCACATAAAACACGTTTGGAAAAACAGGTAAAATTTCTGGATGAAAATCCATATGTTGGCGTTGTTGGTGCGTGGGCACACTGGTTCGGGGCACAGGATTTTATACGAAAAAATCCGGAATATGATACAGATATAAAAATACGCCTGACCGATGTGTGCGCAATTATGCATACAACCGCAATAATCAGAAAATCTGTATTAATCGAAAACGATGTTCGATACGAAGAACAATACACCCCCGCCGAAGACTATCGGCTGTGGGGGCAATTGATGCAATATACTGACTTTCATAACATCCAGGAAGTATTGGTTGAATACAGGTGTGATAAAAACAACGCATCACATCGTATGAAAACAAGACAGACAATCGTGCACGAATCAATTAAAATTCAGATATGTAACAAATATCCAATGTACCGTTTGGCATTTGAACGGCAACTGCGACGGATTCGCGTGCGATTGTTTGGGAAAATACCACTGATAAAAATCAAGAATAAATGGGCGTTGCTGTTTGACTGTATACCACTGGTTAAAATCAAGGATTGACGCGCATGAAAACGGTAATTAACGCGGTATGCTTTATGATTCCGGTTGCATCTGTGCGGCGCAGATTGCGCCACCACCTGCAACAGGGGTGGCGGGCGCATAAAAATAACCTGATGACGTTTGCGGGGGGACTGACCGGGCGCGATATTATGTTGTGGGTTGACCATGCACTGGGTGGCGGGACCGAAGTTTATTCCAAACAACAATTTAAAATTTTATGCAAGAAATATGATGTGTTGCGATTGCAATACTTTCCAAAAACAGAACTGTATCATTTAACGTTTGCATGCAATAAACACAGAATCTATACAACACACAACATAGATGAAATAGCGGATTTTTTATGCGGAATTAATATCCGGCAAATCGTTGTAAATAATTTAGTCGCATATAAAAGCACAACAGATATGTTAAATGTTATCGCACGGATAAAACGTAACTGTATGGGTATGCCGCAGGTGTCGTTTCGCGGGCATGACTTTCAATCGATTTGCCCCAGTTTTAACCTGGTGAACTGCGATGGTAAATATTGCGATTTATCATATGTGGGCGGGTGTGAAAAATGCTGGGCACAGAAAAAATTAGCCGACAACCCAATATCACACAATGTTTTAAAATCAGGCGCAGGAACAATATGCGAATGGCGCAGGCAATGGGGGAACTTTTTTACAAATACCGCAGATGAAATTATTTTGTTCGCAGAACCAATCGCAAAAATTTTTATTCGTGCATACCCAGAAATTGAACAAAAAATTAAAATCATTCCGCATACCGTGCAAAATTATCGCGCTGCAAAAATCAGACCGCATGATGATATTAATATTATTGTTCTGGGAAATATTTCCCATCAAAAAGGCGCAGGCGTTATTTGCCAGATGGCGCAACATCTGGCCGACAATGTAAATATTATTGTTGTTGGTGAAATGAAAAACGCGCCCGACAATATCACAGTGCATGGTAAGTACAAGGCGAAAAAATTACCCCAGATAATGGAAAAATATAACGCTGATATTGTATTTATACCTTCGATTTGGCCTGAAACATTTTCATACACCACGTCAGAGGCCATATCCATGGGATTGCCCATCGCGTGCTTTGACATTGGTGCGCCGGCGGGACGCGTTGCAAAGTATAAACGCGGATTGGTTTTGACGGAAATAAATCCAGATAAAAATTTATTTCAAATTATAGACTTTGTAAAAAATTTACGACAGGAAAATAAAAAATGAAAACACCAAAGATATCTGTGTTAACACCCATGTATAATACACGGCCAGATGACCTGCGCGCGATGATTGAAAGTATTTTAAATCAGACATATGGGGATTTTGAATTTCTGTTATTAAACGACAGTCCAGATAATCAAAAATTAAAACAAATTGTAAATTCATATAAAGATGCGCGAATAAAATATCTGGAAAATGATAAAAATATGGGGATTACAAAATCGCGAAACAAACTAATCGATTTGGCGCGTGGGGAATATATTGCAGTGGCGGATCATGATGACATCTCGACCCCAAATAGATTTGAGTTAGAGGCTGGATTTTTAGACGCAAATCCCCATATTGGTGCGGTTGGTGGAAATGTCATAGAAATTCGCGACGGAATGGAATACCCAACACCAAAACGACCAATACATGACCATGATATTAAGTTGTCACTGATTAATGAAAACTATGTATGCAATCCAGTGCATTCGGGATGTATGATTCGAAAATCTGTGCTGATAAATTCGGGCGTGCGATATAACGAAAATTGGTCGCCATGCGAAGACAGAATGCTGTTCGTCGATTTAATACCGCATACCTGTTTTCATAACTTAGATGACGTTGTTCTAAAATATGTTTGGACAGGCGATAATACAACACTGCGTCATTGGCAAAAAATGTACGACATACCACCAATTATTGTTGCAAACGCACGCGCAAAATATCCGGTGTATTACGATGAATGGAAATGGGCGCACAGGCATAATCCAGTACGGCAAACACGATGGATTAAACTGTTTGGATTTTTTCCGTTTATAAAAATTAAACATAAACACGGGCAAACAAAAATTTATCTGTTCGATTTTATTCAATTGGCACGGGTGAAACATGACTGAGATAAAAAAAGTAATTTATACATGTATCACCGGCGAATATGACGATGTGTGCGCACATGTATATGTTGACGACACATGGGACTATGTATTATTTACAGACAATAAATATTTGCTGACGATGGATAAATATATGCATTGGGAAATTCGGCCACTGCGTTATAAAAAACTGACAAACGTGAAAAACGCCCGTTGGCACAAAATAAATGCACACGTCCTGTTCCCCGATTACGACATCAGTTTATGGGTTGATGGAAACATTGTAATTATGACATCAGACTTTTTTAAACGCCTAGATTCGTTTATCAATCGTGGCGATACGATATGTATTCCGCCCCACCCCGAACGCAAATGTATTTATGACGAAGCCAAAAAGATAAAAGAACTGAAAATTGATAATAAAAATACGGTTAATCAAGAAATGCGACTGTTGCGTTTTTTGGGGTATCCGCGAAACAATGGACTGAACGAAACATGCATAATATTGCGTCGACATAATGATGCGCAAATTAAACGCATGCAAAATAAATGGTGGCGAATGGTTCGTGATTATTCCAAACGCGACCAACTGTCATATAACTGGGCCGCGTGGCGATGTGGTATTCATACCACGCCTTTGTTCAGCACACCCGGCGAACACAGGCGGTGTGACGAACTGATGTTCGTGCACAAACGCAGCCATAATCAAAATCCGGCCACATATTTTGACACATGGGTTGGACCACGATGGTTTGTACGCGGGTTGGCGTGCATGGTGGGGCATGACAAACATGAATTTGTAAAAAAACATTCAAGATAAGGAAATAATATGCACAATAAATATGACATTGTTTATTCAATTGGGCACGATTGTGCGTGCAGCATGTATTTAAAAAAGCATCGACTGCGCGTGGTGTCGGGACCGCTGGATTGGCTGACCAGTGTGCCGGCGCATATGCGTTTTAATATGATTTTAAATGACTTTGATGGATTTATGAACATAAACGATTTCGAATTCGTTGAAAAAGACCCGAATATCGTCAACGATGACAAATGTGATTACTATAAAAACAAGCGCACGGGGCTGTATTTTTATCACGACTTTGCGACAGGTGTGCCATTGGAAAAATCATTCGGGGCAGTGGCAGAGAAATACAACCGACGGATAAAGCGTTTCTATGATAACATTCGCAACAAAGACCGTGTGATGCTGGTATGGTTTTCACATTATCACAATACAACAAATGAACAATGGGCGGATTTTGCAGGGAAATTCTGTGATAAAATGGGCAAAAATGTCGATTTTCTGATTATTCAACATATGGAAAACCAGCGCACACCAATCCAGACAATTATCGCACCAAATATTGTGCGATACGATATGCACACCATTGAAAAAGATGAACGTGGCAACAATACAACCGTTGGAAATGAAAAAGTGTGCGACGCTGTGTTTTCACAATATGCGCTGCGCGTGCCACGTGAAAGGTGGGCGCAATACATATGGAAACAATGTATGTTAAATGGGGTGTGTAAATTTATTCCGTTTCACGATGCGCGACACGCATGGCGCAATAAATTAAGGCGGGATATAGACGAACTGATATACAACCGATGCGATTAGTGCAATTGGTCGGCCAGTTCTGCAATCGCGATTGCGTACCAGTTCGAATTATTCCATTTCTTGATACGATAAAAATTAGGATATGTTAAATATGCATGAATTACGGGCATGGGCGCAACGTCTGTGTCCGGTGCGACGGTCGCCGTTGCCGCCGCAGAACGCGCGGATTCAATTGCCGCGACATCTGCGACCAGGCCCGCTGTCATATCGTTTTGCGGGATTGGTGTGCCGTCTGGATTCATAACGCCCAGTGATGCCCATTGTGGCAGTGTCAGTTTTGTTTTGCCATCCAACAAAGATATATCAAAATCGGCCGGCAATACAACGCGACGAACAATGCGTTCGTTTTTGTTCCAACCCAGTTTGTTCAGGTAATTGCCCGCACTGAACATTGCGTCCGATATATTATTGATTATATCAATACGGCCATCGCCATTGCCGTCTGCACCATATTGCGCCAGGGTGGTTGGAATAAACTGAAAATGCCCCATTGCACCCGCCCAAGATCCGGATATGGAATTTATGTCCAGTCTGTTTTTGTCCGCAATTTTCATCAGCGCAATTAACTGGTTCGTAAAGAATGTTTCACGACGACCGTCGTACATTAATGTAAAAAATGCATCTGTTAATTTATGACGCGATTTTACCGCACCATAATTAGATTCCATTCCCCAAAACGCCAACATGATGTGTGGTGGGATACCATATTTAGCATCCACCCGCGATAGCAATGTCGGATAACGCCGACGCATTTTTTGACCGTCAGATACACGCGTTTGATTGACGGTGCGCGCCAGATAACCATCCAGTGTCAATTTGAATTCAGACTGATTCGAATCACTGCGCACAATTGATGGGATAAAGGATGGATATTTTAGTGTGTCGTTGATGGTGCGTTCTGATATGTTTTCCGATACGGCGCGGGCGCGTACAGAATCCAGCATTTCATACCAACGGGTGGAATCAAACGGTCCACGGTCTGCGAGTGTGGCATTTGGCAAAAAAAGCACTGTGGCAATCAGCCATCCGGCAAATTTGTTCATAGGCATTCCCCCGTTTAATTAAAATGCGTATTTTACACCCAGATGGATTCCAAAAGACTGCCATGTGGCACGCTTTAATGAATCCGATACTTTTTCGGTGTGGGCCTCGACCGTGTCAAGGCGTGGAACTTGGTATGGATTACCATTTGAATCATAGTATGTATCCATAACATATTGGCCATTTTCATCAGTTACATAATAACTGTATTCAGCAACGTACAATTCGCCACCGATTTTACCAACGTGGAATAAATTGGTGTCAACCTTTAACGATAATTTTACACGATCGGATAATTTATAATTATATTCCATTTCGGCAGTGTATGAATAGGCGCCATTGCTGCCTTCGTCCAGGAAACTGGGGTTTTGTTGCCAATCGGTACGGTTGGGCCATATACCTTCGGATGAATATTTGGGCAGACCAACCTGCATATACAGGCGCAAATAATCACGCAATGTCATTTGCTTTTCAATTTCCAGTCCGACATAAAAACCAGACCAGGTGGTGTTATAGATATGGGTTGTACCTTCGACCACAATAGGGCCATCACCACCAATAATTACACATTCACCCGATGTAACACCCCACGGAATTGTACCCATGTTGATGTTGTAATCCCCCGTCGTCAGGGAATCACCCAGGTATGGGAAACCGTTTACCGCACCAGTGGAATTGATTGGATTGGTTACTAACTTAATATCCTCGGGCGACATGCAGACCTGGTACCAATCGTCAGGCGGCGTTGCCCCAATTGGAACTGCAAAATATTCACCAATGTCATTACCGAACACGTAAAATCCATCCTGGGTCATCAATGGCAGATAGACGCCGGGATTCGGATAATAATGATTGGACATTTCCAAGTTGTGCTTGAATATTTCATATCCAAAGGTTGGCGATAATTTCCACCCGCCAATATCCCAGATATGATGCGCGGATATACCAAACCGGAAATAATTACTGCGCCCGGACTGATCACCCATAGAAATTGTAAAGATTCCGTATTCGGGGTATCGCGCTTCGAACGGTTTCAGGTCATAGTCCATTGACAGACCACCGTGCGACATATCACCGTATGCGTATTCCCCATAAACAGACAAGTCAAAATCACGCAGACTGAAATTATGACGTGCGCCAACACGGATTTCGTTCCAAATCATATCATCCCATTCCAAAATGGAATTTACACCCGTTTCAAATTCAAAATCCGCAAAACGACGCGAATATCCGGCATAAATCGACGTTGCAGATTCTGTTTCGGTTGGCATTGCAATACCGTTTGTTGTCATTGTGCCGGAAAATGTCGGCACGGACGCAGGACGCGGAACCTGGTACGAATATGTACGTGACCCGACGACCTGTTTATTGCCGGATTTACCAACATATTTGGTGTACCCCTGGTCCGCATAGCGACCATATGACATCTGATTTGCGGTCGGCGCAGTTTGTGATTGATAGTACGAGGGAACGCCCTCGTTCGCGGCAAACGCAACGAATGGCGCAAAAACCAGTGATAAAAATGATAACTTCCCTGCCTTCATATAAATATCGTTGTGTTTATTATAACACAAAATTGTGGCGCATAAAAGTATTTTCATTTCCCCCTTGCACATGATTTTTGACGGTGTAAAATGTGGCAGATATGAAAAATGCACCCCATAATATTTATATTCATGTGCCATATTGTATGTCCAAGTGCAATTATTGCGCATTTATGTCGGTGGCATGTGAATCGCCAGACTGGCGTGCGTACAGTGATAGCATATGCGCAGAACTGATGTTTTGGGCCCAGAAAATGGGCAAAATAGATATACCGACAATATTTTTTGGTGGCGGAACACCGTCACTGATGCCGATTGATTGTTTTGAAAAAATTATAGACACAATCCGTAAAAACTTTAATGTTTTGCCGAACGCAGAAATTACAATTGAATCAAATCCAGGGACGTTGGACGCGGAAAAACTGCGCGCGTTTTGCAAGGCGGGGGCTAATCGATTGTCCATTGGTGTACAAAGCCTGGATGACGACAGGCTGCGATTCCTGGGGCGGCTGCACAGCGTGGCGGATGCATTAAAACTGATAAAAATCGCCCAGGATATGGAACTGCGCGTGTCGGCGGACTTTATCTATGGATTGCCAAATGACACGGTGGATGACGTAATCAAAACATGCAGGCAGATAAATGGACTGGGGCTGGGGCACTGTTCGATGTATGAACTGACCATAGAGGCCGACACACCATTTGGCAAAATGAACTTGCCAATGCCGGATAATGACACAATGGCACAGATGTATATGGCAATCGGCGATAATTTGAACATCCCACGGTACGAGGTTTCTAATTATGCAATCCCGGGGGCAGAATGCCAACACAATCAAAATGTGTGGGATGGACAACCATACATTGGAATTGGGCGCGGGGCGGCGGGACGCATCTTAATTGACAACGTGTGGTATGAACAAAGGGGAAATCATGCACAATTTGAACCGATATCAGACGACACACGTGCGGTCGAAGTTGTAATAACCGGTATGCGCACCGTTCGCGGTTGCCAGTTGACAGGGGCGACGAAAAACGTTATTGATATGAACTGGGCAAAGAGTCATCCGGACCTGGTTCAAATTAATGGGGAACGAATTTCAGCAACCCCACAGGGAATGCTGATTCTGGATGATATAATCGTAAATTTGGTGAAGTAAAATGGACAGTAAATTTTGGAACTTAATCGGCATTATCGCAGTCGTTGCAACGGTTGCATGGGCATATTTTTACACAAAGGAGAAAGTTGTTATGGCAGGTATAAAATTAGAAAACATGGATATGACAGTCAAAGCGGGCGACGATTTCTATGCATACGCAAATGGCGGATGGCAAAAACGCAACCCAATTCCAGATGACTATGCCAGATTTGGCGCGTTCGAGGTTTTACGAAACACAAACCTGGAACGGACACGCGAAATCGCCGAAAACGATGGGGGCAAAATTGGCGCGCTGTACAAAATCGCGATGGACGAAAAAAAATTGAACGCAGATGGGATAAAGCCCGTTCAGCCACAATTGGATGAAATAGACAAACTGACACGCGGGGATTTGGAATCTTATATAGGTAAAACGTTCACGTTTTCTGCCGCATTCTGGGGCGATGGTGTGGCGTTAGACGAAAAAGACAGCGAACATTTCCTGTATAACATTGGCCAGGGCGGATTGGGACTGTCGCGTGATTACTATTTCGATAAGGATGCCAAATCAATTGAAATTCGCAAAAAGTACAAGGAATTTATAAAAAATCAAATGGGTAACTTTGGCATCAAAGTGGATGTGGATAAGTTATATGCAATGGAAGAAAGAATGGCCAAATCATTCTATCCCAAGGAAAAACTGCGCGATCCACATGCGAACTATCATAAAATGAGTATCGAACAAGCCAAAAAACAGTTTACAGGGTTTGATTGGGATGCCTTCTTATCTGCACGTGGCGCAACGGCGGCGGAATTTATAAATATTGCCCAACCCGAAGCAATCACAGAATCAATTGCGATTATGAATGATACAGATTTTGAATTGATTAAAACGTATTTAAAATATCGTATTATCAGTGCGGCGGATTCAGTGCTGGACGATAAAACGTATGATATTTCGTTTGATTTCTATAATCGTACAATGGCTGGCCAGAAAGAACCAAAACCACGTTGGAAACGTGCGGTCGCCATGATTGATGATTCATTGGGCGAAGAAGTTGGACGACTGTATGTTGAAAAGTATTTTTCGGCCGACGCCAAGCATCGCATGCAGACGTTGGTAAAAAATCTGCAGATGGCGTATGCGGCACGTATGGAAAATCTGAAATGGATGTCAGATGAAACCAAGCAAAAGGCGTTGGAAAAATTATCAACATTCCGTGCAAAAATTGGCTATCCAGACAAATGGCGCGATTATTCAAAACTGGAAATCAAAAACGATTCACTGTGGGAAAATATGGTGCGCGTCGCACAATTCGAAGATGCGTTCTGGATTGAAAAAATCGGTCAGAAAAAAGACCCCAGCATTTGGTATATGAATGCACACGAAGTAAACGCGTATTATGACCCATCAACAAATGAAATCTGTTTTCCGGCGGGAATTTTACAATATCCTTTCTTTGATATGGCGGCGGATGATGCATTTAACTATGGCGCAATTGGCGCGGTTATTGGCCATGAAATGACGCATGGATTTGATGATTCGGGACGCCATTTTGACAAGGACGGAAATATGAAAGATTGGTGGACAACATTGGATTCAGCACGTTTTGAAGTGCGCGCAAATGTTATGAAGGAATTTTTCAACAAAATTAAAATTAACGACGAAGTTAACGCAAATGGCGAATTTACATTGGGCGAAAACCTGGCAGATTATGGTGGCGTGTCAATCGCGTTTGACGCATATAAAAAGTTTGGCACACAGACAGGGGACGCCGAAAACATCAGCGCAGATCGTAGGTTCTTTATCGCGTATGCCGGCGCGTGGGCACAAAATATTCGCGCAGCTGAAGAAATTCGCCTGACCAAGGTTGATGAACATTCGTTGGGCAAAAATCGTGTAAATGGTATTTTGCCCCATATTGATGCATGGTATCAGGCGTTTGATATCAAACCAGATGATGCAATGTACATTGCGCCGGGCGAACGTGTAAAATTGTGGTAAATTAAAATCCCCCGTTCGGGGGATTTTTTTCAAAGAGCAAATAGCAAAGCGCAAAGAGCAATTAATATTTAGATAAATAAAAGTTTAGTGCGGTTTGCCTGTTGGGCAAACAAAGAGCAAATAGCAAAGTGCAAAGAGCAATTAAATATTAATTATAAGGCTCGTCATTCCCGCGAAGGCGGGAATCCACTGCGTCGCAGACATTTTTATGCAGTCCCTGCGGGGCAATAGACACCCGCCTGCGCGGGTATGACAATTTTATTTTTTACTTCGATAAACTTTTATTTATCTTAGCAATTGTATTTTTGTGTTATGCGATATATAATTATTATGCACTGGGGATTTCCAGTGTGGGGGTTGAATATGGGCATCGGACAGCCGACCAGTTTTCAGCAAATAATGGTGATAGTATCGACACGGTCACCATTGTTTTAAAACCGTGATTATTTCTTGCCAGAACGGATGATTTTCCACCAATCTTTGGCTGTGCTGGATGTTTTTTTCCATAATGTTGTTATGTCGCCACGCATCTGGTCGCCGACCTTGGTCGTGATTTTGCCCCCCAGGTTTCCAGCGATTTCCATACCACGATTTGCAAACCACCAGGTCAGCGCAACAACCAACGCTGTTTCCAAGAATCCGCCAGGCTGCAAATTTGGCACACGGGATGCCAGGTTTGTATCAACCACCCCCGACATTAATGCCGCACAAAATGCAACAACAATGGACAGCGATACAAAATACAGTGCCGATTGAACAAAACGCTCAATCTGTTTATCCAATGATTCGGCGGAAAATATTCCCAGGAACTGATTAAATATATTGCCCGCCATGCCTTTGTACGACGTGCCACCAACCGTTTGGGTCAATGCCGTAAATGGCAACATCATAACACCCAAAAACAGGTCTGCAATTACCCCCAGTGCCATAAATGCAAATTTCCATGCTAACTTAATAAAGATATATATAAATATAATTCCACCAACAACGGAAAATGCACTGGTACCAATTCCTGCGGTTATCCATTTCCAACCGGCTGCAATCGCGGTATAACAAAATCCAGACATGCGTGTTGGAACACACAGCATATCAGCCGCAGCCGTCGCATCAACAATATTATTTGGCGATGTGTGTGCAATGGCATATTCACGAATGGCGGCACATGTATCGGGCAAATCTGCGCCCGCACTTTGGGCGACTGCGCCCAATATCATATCAGATACATATGTGCCAACACTGACAATCGGGCCCATTATCCACATGAAAATTTTTGCCGGTCCAAATCGCAGTATGATAACCCAGACAGCAATCATTGTTCCCTTTTTCACAATTTCCGTCAGGTGTTTTTGGATGTCGCCCTTGCCCGACTGCATCATATTGTATGTGTCAAATAATATCCAAAACGCAAATGCAATAAACATAAACAGAATTACAAATCGCACAATGGACGAATCAAGTACATCTGATACAAATGATAATGCGTTCATAAAAGCCAGGCCGATTTTCGCCTCTATCGGGACATAGTCGCGAACCAATTGCGCCTGAAAATCACCTTGGAACTGTTCAATGTCGGTTGAAATCTGTGATGTGAATTTTTCACGATTATTGTCGGTCGCCCACGAACCATAATCACCAATGTCACCCATTGGCAAATTCGCAGACGCCCCAAATGCAGATGATACCAACCCAACTGCCAAAACAACGATGAATATTTTAGACAAGATTTTTCGCAACGCTTTCATTATTTCTTTTCCATCGCCTTGGTAATTTTTTCGGTTATCTGAACAGGCACCGCCCATAATTTCTGGCCCAGGTCGTGCACCCATGCACCATAGTCAAACTGTTCCCCGGTGGATACGTTTGCGCCTTCGCCTGGGATTGGTAATTTAACCGAACCCTTGGGCAATAACCCGTCGATTTTCGGACTGACCGCGTAATAGTACAGAAAGAACAAGAACACCATCATCAGCAGGAAATCCCAACCGTCGGACAGAAAATCAAATGCGCCGGGGTATGTGCGTTCCACTTCGGCACGACGGGCGGTAAAGCAACTTTTGAATAATTCTTTGTCCATTTCGCCATTAACCAATGCAACACTTTCACAGGTTGCAAACACGTTCATTACAGATAACGTCTGGGCATCTGGGTTTTCGGCATGCATCCCCATCATTGGTGGCAAAATCGCAGTATAGCCATCACGTGGGCCGGGGAAATACATATCGGCACAGAAAGACACAGTTGCGTATATCACCAACACCTTTAGTGTGATGGCAACAATGCGTATGGCCGATGATACGACCATTCCAACCGCATTACTGAACAGTTTATTTGCCTTGGACCAGGTGCCTTCGAATGCATATGCCGCCAATAATAGTGGCAGGAATATAATTACGAACACCAGCTTGAATACAATTGATAATATCTGAAAGAATAAGTCAAATCCGATTATCAAGAACATCAGCACCAGCGTCAATCCCGCCAGCCATGTAAACGCCCCGCCGCCTAAATCCATCCAGGCGTAATTCATTAACGCAAAACCGCCCGCCGCACCCGCCAGCATTACACTGTTGATATTTCCCATAACACACATAAATGGTTGCATGATTGGGTTTAGTATATCGGCCGTGTCACCCGTATCATGATTTTCCAACGCACCACATTGCGCGGCATCAGACACACCCGATGCCAACATCCCCAATTCCGCTCCAACATACAGAACGGGCGTTATTGTTATCTGGGATACGGTGCGCAACGCTGCGTTTCCACCCATTCCCAGTGCGCCCATTAAAACACCGACAACCATCAAACGCACAGCCAGTTTCCAGATTTTATCCCACCATGCTTTTAATTCAATTTTATGTTCCGTTGGGTTTTCATAATTTATGGTTTTCTTGGCGTGGTCAAAGATATACTGGGCCGTATGAATAAACAAAAATATTCCAAAACCAATAACCATTAAAACCCACAGATTATCAACCATCAATGTCCAGAAACGTTCGGTCGCATCACCAATGACCGAAAACAAATCAGATATATATCGACACATAAAACAGCCGTTGGCACTGCTGATATCACCGTTTTCAACCCCGGCGGCGGTTAAAAAATTCCCCATACTGGTGTATGTTAAGGCCGCACCACTGAGTGATGATGACAAATACCAAATCCCCAGCCCCAGCGCAATCGCACCCATAATAAAACGCACCGCAATTAAAATAAGTTTAGACTTCCACATTACTTTTTATCTTTGTCTTTGTCACCACCACTGATGATTGTTTCACCAATTTTTTTGGTTGTGTCCACAATATCTTGGGTTAATTGCATCATATCATTTGCAAGCGTTTCGCTTAACTGTTTATTTTCACTGACACCGAATACGGACAAAACCATTTTTGTAACCTGGGGGATTTGATCTTGCAGAAAGTTTAATACATACACCAATACAATAAAACTGGTCAACGTCATCGCTTCAAGGTTTGTCATATCTAATTCTGCGTCAAATATTTCGCCCGTTGTGATTGCGTTCATTAAATCCGCACTGGATACGTCAGGCGCGGCAAAAAACTTGGCAATAATCGCCATAATTACTGTGTATGTAATAACCGCAGACGCCAGCGTAATAATTGCATTAATCAAATTTTTGAACTGGTTCACGCCAACAGCCTTGCCCAGGCCCCCAAACCATTTTGGGACATTGTCCGCACCGTTAAACGCAAACAACATCAGTGACAGCGGAAAGAAAAATGCAAAATATGCCATCGCGATAATAATGTCTGCAAAATAGCAGCAATAGCGAAAAAATAACTTAAAGAAATTCCACGTTAAATACAGCCCCATAACAAACAACATTATATGTTTCAATAAACTGCCCACCCCCAGTAACGCGCGCCACGTAAACGCAGAATCCATTACCGCAATGCCCAATTTCATGTATGATTGGAATTGGGTGATTGTTGTCTTCATCAGCAGAATAATTTTGTCACGCAATTGGGGACGATAAAAACCGTCATCACCCATTTGTTGTGGTTGATAGGTTACTTTTTCTGTGATTGTTTCATTATCCAGATTAATCATTGCGGCGGTGTATGTTTGGGCGACCTGGGCAACGGGTTCAAACGTAACGGTCGTTATAAACCGTGGCAACGCAACCCCCATACCCAACAGACCAATACAAACAATCGCATTTACAAATACGCGTTGGATGGATTTTTCGTACAATGGGTCGGACACATTGCCATTCACGGTTTTCCAAACTGCGTTTATTACAAAAAACGAAAACAGCACACAGAATAGAACAACACAAAAATATGCAAATTTATCATATACCAAGGCCGCAGCATCGGACACAATCTGGAACAGGCGGTCAAACACGCCACAGCCCCAGCACTGAACCGTCGAATCCACCAAAGATGACAGCCATTCATTCATTGCTATTTTTTACCCTTAATCCAACCGACAGCCTTGCCCACAGATGTGCCCCATTTTTTTACATTGCCCGTTATTGTGCCGGCATCAGATTTAACCTGTTTATACAGGCCGTCCATGCCACTGCCGATATATTTCTTCAGTTGTTCCTGGGTTTTATCAAAAATCCGGAACATTAAATAGAACGTCAATATCGCAGACAGCCACATAATCGAATGTTCACCAAATCCCATGGCGGAATTCGCAACGGTGGGGACGTTGCTGTATGACGAACCATCGGCGACAACAACAAAGACAGACGTGTTCCACTGGAACAATGCCCGAATTATCGCCAGGTTGATACACAACATGAACGAACACGCAATCATGGTGACAATTAATTGTTGCAGGGCCTTGGTAATACCGCCAAATGCAGGCCATACGTCCAGCCATTTATCGCTGGATTTGAATACATATGTCAGTACATAGAACGGATACAAAATCAGTTGCATTCCAAAGTTGAATATACCCTGGATAATCAACAGCGCCATGAAAATATTGCTGGATACGAATGTGAATATCAACAGGATTCCAGTTATTAAATTCAGAAAATTTTCGCCACCATGCGGAACCAATGTAATCAGCCCACGCAGACCAGTTGTCAAGAAGTCAAAACCACGCTTAATAATTTGGTTATTCGCATGTGACAGGTCTGATACAGGTTGCACCAAGAATTCACACGAATCTGCGGATATCCATGCCTTGTCAATAATGTCGGCGGGACATTCAACGTCGGGCGCAGACATACCATCTTGGTTAATCTGTTCTGTAATTGCGTGGGTGTATACCGCACCCAATTGCAGAAATGGGTTGACCAGCCATTCGGTCATGTATACAGGCTTTAACTGTAATAACGCAATAGACGCAACAACCGCACGTATACCGGGCTTTGCCACGTTTTCAACAACCTTGAATCCCGTGATTTTGCCATCCGCCAATTCGCCCCCACCAGAAATACCAATGAACCCCAGCCACTTTTTTGGAATGTACATTTTTGCCAGGCTGACCATTAATGTGAACCCCAGAAATAACCAGATTAAAATTTGGATAATTCCTGGATTATCAGATGTACCAACAAAGAATTCATATGTTCCCGTTGCCACCATCATTAACGCATCCAAAACCATTGGAACAAATGGCGATAAATTTAATGCATCAATTATGTTTGCATGCGCAGGAATCGGCGCAAAAAACACCGCCACAAACATCAGGGTTAACAAAGAATTTTTTATGAAATACATTCTCTGATTTATATTTATCTTTTCAATTATATCACATTTGGGACAAAATGTGGTATAATTAAAAACAATGAATCGTCTGAAAAAATTTTGGATTACGTTTTTATCATTCCTGCCATTTACGGCGGGGGCGGCCGCGCCGTTTATTGTCGGCGGCATCGCAGGCGTGGGGGTAATTGCCGGCTTTTCAATATATCGTTCCAGTGCACCGGTTGATATGAATGGGGCGTATTCTTTTTTTTCTAGTTGCTGGTCATGCCAAATGTTTGCGGATATTATGGCAACAATGTCCAATATGTTGCCCCGTATTTATAGCGCGCTGGGGCATGTGATTATTCCGTTTGCGGTAATGCTGTCGGCGATTTGGTTTGCATGGCGATTGGTGGATAACTTTTTAAATCAAACGGTGGAACAACCATGGTCTGTGGCCAATACATTTACAACGCACCTGTTAAAGTTGGCATTTGTGTCAACATTGCTGGTTGCGCCATTGCCACGGTTAATTTCCGAAATCGCAATCGAACCGATATTTAACGTGGGACTGTCATTAAATCGGGCGGTTGTACATGATGATCAGTTTGACGCGTGTGTTGTCGCAACCGCAATCGCAGCCCCAGTTTCAATCGACGAACGCGCAGCGAATCGCGGTGCGTTTTCGCCAAAACTGCGACACAACCTGGCATGCGAATTGGCCGGCGTGCACCAGATGACAGGCCTGGGGATGACAGTTGGCTGGGCAATGATGAATATGGCGTTCGATTCGGATTATATGCATGAAATTATGTGGGGAATTCCAATCTTTCCGAATGTGATTATGTTGTTTGGGGGACTGGCGATATTGGTGCTGTTCTTTATGGCATTGTTGCCAATCCCGCTGTATTTTCTGGAAATATTTATAACACTGTCGCTGGATTTGATAATGTTGCCATTGATGCTGTTGGCGTGGCTGTTCAAAGGGTGGAAAATATCACTGGCTGGGGCGGGAAATACGATTCGCGAAATTATCGATTATGTGATTTCTGGGGCATTGGGATTGGCCGTGACAGGTATATTTGTTGCATTCGCAATAATGTTTTTAAATGCAATATTTGGCGATTGGGCGGGCGCGCCAGCATTGGCGACGGCATTAACCAATAACGATTCGAAATTTTTGATGGACGCCTTGATGATGCGCAATGACAGCCTGATTACCATTATACTGATGGGCATCTTTATCGCTATGTTCATGACTATGATTCCCGCATTGGCCAAGTCCCTGTTCCAGGTCCAGATATCAACTAAATTCTATGATACAACCAAAAAGAATATTGATATTGTGTGGAAAAATCTGAAAAAATGGTACGAGACAATGAAAAAATAAAAAATCAAGTGCTTTATTTAACCACGCCCCCTTTTTTGTAACATCCGAATCTGATATAATTCATACCAATGACAACAAAGTTTCCGATTCTTTATTGGCCACGCAGAACAACTGGGGATAACGAATACCAGTTGGCGCGCAAAGTAATCAATAACACGACCGGGGTTATGCCTGATGTCTGTACAGACGATGTGGACATTTCTGCGATTTTGGATAAAAATCCAAATGCCGTGATTTATTATCCTGTGTTTTGTGGCTCGACCGGTTGGTGGGGCGAACTGTTGGGCGGGGACGCAGTGGTTAGTGATAAGTTAATCATATCGCCAGAATGCCAATTGATGGTTATTGAATCAAATAAAAACGCCAAACCGCACGGTCAGACCCAGTTATTGGCCGCGGAAATATATCCGGCCAGCGGGTTCTTTAAAAAGATGAATTCTGGTATCGCCACGGTGGCCGATATGTTGGCAACCGACGCGGGGACAATTTTGGCACTGTTTTCAGGTCGTAACCCCAGTCAGTTCATAAATGTCCTGGAATCCACAGGAAATTCATACCTGGGGTGCATTGGACGATATTAGAATGCTATTATTGCTTGATTTCTGTAAAAATACTTGTATAATTTGCGGGCTAAAATTCAAACAAAGGTAGATATCATGAAACAAGGAATTCATCCAGAATACCACGAAATCAACGTCACGCGCACAGATGGCAAGACAGTAAAAATGTATTCTTCTGTTAAAAAAGACTTGGTTTTGTCGACAGATAACTTGAACCATTCCGCATGGACAGGCCAGCGTTCAAACGCCGGCGAAAAGGGCCAGCGCGTGGCAGAATTCAAATCAAAATTCGCTGGGTTCAACTTCTAAATTTAATAATAATAAATACTGCTTTACGGGGGGCGGCGACATGGAACTGTTGATAAAGGGTTCGACTGAATTAAACAAAATGTTTATGGCGCTGCAGCGTACGGGGGCGTCGTTGCGTCGCGATTTTGGCGAAGTGGAAAGCCTGCAACAATCCCTGCGTGGCGCGCATGATTTTGTGCAAAAGGCGGCCAACCGTATCGAAGAAAGTATTCTGAATGACCTGCTGCTGGTGCGTCCGGCGGCGGGTCTTTTAACACCAAACGTTTCACGCACGGGCGATGGACGCGACGAATTTGTGTTGGCACTGTCAGGGGCGGCAAATTTTGTGCGTGGCAATCCGCACTTTGCAATTTCATTGGCATTGCGTTCAAACGACGAAACAAAAATCGCACTGGTTTATTCGCCAATTGACGAACGCCTGTATTATGCCGAGGCCGGCAATGGTGCATATGTGTTTTCGGCGTTCCATTCGGCGCGTATCAAAACATCGAATCAGACCGAAGAATCTGAATTAACAATCGGATACAACACGTCCGATGCGCGACCATTGATTGGCGATGTGCGTCGTACGGGATGTCCGGCACTGGATTTGGCATGGGTTGCAGCGGGTAAATTTGACGCGTATGTGTCTGACCCATTGGACTATGCAGAAATTGCGGCGGGCGACCTGATTGTACGCGAAGCCGGCGGCACAATCGAAATGATGGCCGATTTGGTTGCAACAAACGGAAAAATAGAATTTTAAGACAATAAAAAAAATCCCGCGTTTGCGGGATTTTTTATTTTGCCGGCGCAATGATAATTGATTTTGTTCGTTCGTCTGGTTTGGATTTTGATTCCAATGTGCCACGATCGCCGATAATTTCCAGGATACGTGCGAACAATTCTGGGACGGCATCTTTGCCACGCGCCAGAACCTTTTTAGAACCGCGGGTCATGACGGCAATTTTAACCTTGTTCCCAGAATCAAGAAATTCAAAAATCTTTTTCATTTTGATGTTCAGGTCGTTTTCTTCGATAAACGGTTTGACCCAAACTTCCTTCATTTCGATTGTTTTTTGGTTTTTGCGTGCCTCAGACGCGCGCTTTTTCTGTTCATATTTGAATTTGCCATAGTCCATTATTTTGGTAATGGGTGTGGCGTTATTTGCGTTAATTTCGACCAAATCAAGGCCTAAATCCATTGCCATTTGCAACGCCTGGGACGTTGGCATAATGCCCAGATTCTGGCCATCATTGCTGATAACCTGGACAGATTTAGCAAAAATTTTGTTATTCATACGTGGCGCGTTGTCACGACGATTATCATGATTATTTACGGGTTTAATTGTATGCTCCTTTATTAAACATGCGCAAATTATTAACTATTATTCGGCACTTTTCAAGATATTTTGCACGTTTTGCAACGCATTCCATACATCGCGCTTGGCCGCGGGCTTTAATATCAAGTAATTCGGGTGGAATATTGGCACACATGTCGCACCACAGGTCAGTGTAACCGGCACACCATGCGATTTTGCCAGGTTTACATCCGCAATCTGCGTCGCAGGTAATGTCCCCAGGGTTAAAATCACCCGCGGGTGCAACAATTCGATTGCACGATCAACAAACGGGCGCGCCATGTCTAATTCTGTCTGGGACGGCGTGCGGCCGCCAGGGGTGCGCCAAAATACCATTGGTATAATCGATACAGTTTGGCGACTTTCGCCAATGGCATTCAGCATTTTATCCGTCAATTCGCCCGTCGCGCCCGATAAAATGTTACCCGACGCATCATCGTCCGCCCCGGGGATATCCGTTATTATCATCAATCGACCATTGCCGATATGTGGCAAGATTGTATTGGTCGCAGTTGCACGCAACGGATGATTAAATTCGGCAATCATACGATTTAGTGTTTCCATATCGGTTGGGCGTGATGCCATGGCGCGCACAGTATCAATTGACATTGTCTGAATCGGGGCGACAGCCGGCACAACAGATGCGGCGGCCCGCCCGATTTCTGCGACAATTGTCGCCGCGGTTGGTCGCGCAGGCATATCCACGGTTTCTGGTGTCGGCTTGGCACGTGGGGCCATTATGGGCGTGTCTGAAATTTCCCATCGAATACCCGCCAAATCTAAATCGCGCAAATTGTAATCGGACATTTTTTTGGTTTCCCCCTTGATAATTGCTATATTTTATAGTACAATATACCACGAGCAACAGAAACTCAAGGGAGTAATTTCATGAAATTAAAAAACTTTGCTTTGTTGGCGGGCGTTGCTGGCTTGCTGGCTGCATGTGGCGGTTCTGCAATTGTTGAACCAGCTGATCTGAACGAACAGCGCGTATTCTTTGGCTTTAATTCTGCTGAAATTTCCGAAGATGCGAAAAATAACCTGTTGGGTCAGGCATTGTATATGAAAAACCACGAAGATGTGAAAATCCAAATCGCGGGTAACTGCGACGAACGTGGTTCAACAGAATACAACTTGGCATTGGGTGCGCGTCGTGCAAACGCCGCGAAAAGCGTTCTGGTAAACGACGGTATCGATGCAAAACGTATTTCGACCATTTCTTATGGCAAGGAACGTCCATTGGTTCAGGGTTCTGGCGAAGAAGTCTGGAAATGGAATCGTAACGCCACAACAACAGTTAAATAATAATTGTTGATAACAAAAAGCCCGCCAATGGCGGGTCTTTTATTATGAAATACAGATACTGCGACAAATAAATACCCGCGGGTCACCCCCCAAGTATTACGTCGGCAAAATAAAAATCCCGCAAATTGCGGGATTTTATTATTTTGCTTCTTCGGGAACAACTGAAACCGTTCTGCGGTCGCCGTTACCACGTTTGAATTTCACAATACCTGCGATTTTCGCAAAGATTGTGTGGTCTTTGCCCATACCAACATTCAGGCCCGGGTGTACAGATGTACCACGCTGGCGAATGATGATATTACCTGGGATTACGCGTGAACCACCAGATTTTTTTATACCCAGTCTGCGCCCTTCTGAGTCGCGTCCGTTCGTTGATGCCGAACCTGCTTTCTTATGTGCCATAGTCCTGCCCCCTTATGCCTTGATTTCTTTGATTTTCAAAACAGTAATGAACTGACGATGACCGGCGGTGCGGCGATAATTCTGGCGACGTTTTTTCTTGAACACCAAAATTTTGTCAGCGCGTTTCTGTTCAACAACTTCTGCGATAACTTTGGCGCCATCAACAAATGGTGTGCCAACTTTATCACCGACCATTAAAACCTGGTCGAATTCGATTGTACCGGTCGCATTCAGTTTTTCAACCTTGACAATATCGCCGTTTGCAACGCGATACTGTTTGCCGCCGGTTTGAAAGATTGCATATTCGCTCATTTTCTTTCTCTTGTGTTTTATTGTTTTTGGTTCATTTTGCCGTTTTGGCGAAAAGTTTATACAAATTTTATGCTTTTTATATCAAAAGTCAAGCATTTTGTCGAAAAGTTTATGCAAAACGCATATTTTTTAGTCCTTTTTATCAAAAACCGCAAACAGTTCCCAATGCGCACTGCCCACAAACTGGTCAACGGGTATCAGTTCGGTCATTTTATAGCCGCCACGGGTCAGCATTTTTGCGTCGCGCATAAATGTGGATGGATTGCATGAAACATAGATTATGCGCCCAACATTGCTTTTAATCAGTTCGCGACACTGCGCGTCAGCGCCGGCACGCGGCGGGTCCATAACAACCGTGTCATAATTCTTTAACATTCCAACCGTCAGGGGATGCGAAAACAAATCACGTTTTGTGCCTGTGCCGACAATGTCAAATCCGTCTGCATTTAATGTAAATGTAAAATTCCCCAGTCCACAGAACAAATCCGCCACACGGCGCGCGCCAGACGCACGTGACACAACCAATTCACGCAGCGCGTCCGCGCCCGCGACACTGGGCTGTAAAAACGCGCCGGACGGATACGGGACAGTTACGCCAGAAAAGGTCACAGTTGGCTGTTTGGTTTGTTTTATTACCTTGTCATTCCAGGTAATGCGAATGGCGGGCAATGCCACCGCTGCGTCACGAAATTCGGGCGTAAAGTACGGTACAGATGACGTAATTGCGATATCAACCCCATTGTCGCATTGTGTCACCAGGCACGCCCCCGCCCCACCCCACGGCAACGCCGCCAACATTGGCAAAATGTTATTTATTTCATCCACCACGTTCGGACAATGACGCACAGGGATTATATTTTTTGTGCCATGTTCATAAAACCCAAAATCGCCACCGGCGAATGCAAAATCGGCCCTGCGGCGTGCGCCGGCGTCAATCCAAATCGCATCGCCTGTCGTTGGTATGCGGGCCAATTCGCGGGACTTTTGTTGTCTGTAATCAGTGGCCGTAAAATCGAATTTACAGCCACCGCATTTACCAAAAAATGGACATGTCTTGGTCATCAGAAACTGATGCGCGCCCCAACGCGGAACTGGTGCGATGATGGGTTTAATTTTTCAATCACGTCCGTGCCCGGCGCAAACATATAGAAATATCTGTACCCAAAATCCAGCGCAAATATCGAACTGAATTCCACACTAATCCCCGCCAGCGCAGCGGCAACCGGCGAAATCTTTTTATCCAGTCGCACCCCATCATCCGCCGAATTCCATGACAGACCAGCCCCCGCACCGACATACGGTACAATCATTTGCGAACGGAATATGCGATAGATATTATCGATACGCGCATCAAAAATCGCATTTACAAAGAACGTGTCGCCCGTCAGGGATAAATCATTATATTCGGCATTTGTCCGCAGATAATTTAATTCCATGCGAAACGTGTCATATATGCGCAGACCGGCAAAACCTTCGAAACTGTGGGTGTTTTTGCCGCGGATTTCAATGTTGTTGTCGTCGGTATAATCCTGCCACATGGCGAAATTATACATGCCACCAACATAAAAACGACGTGTGCGGGCGTACGCTTCGTTATCCAGGCCAGACGGCGTTTGCGCAACCGGCGTTTTGATTTGCTCAACACGATATGGAATTGCCGCGTTTGCCATCATTGGCAATGCACACAAAAATGGTAAGATAAACTGTGCTTTCATTTTTATACCCCGTCCCTGTTAAAAGTTCACACGAATTGACGCCATGATATTACTGATGTTGTCCACACCACCGGCGCGCACATTCCAGCCAAATCCGTTACCAATCATCATCTGGTACTGGTACGCAATATCAATTCCAATCAGGTCTGTGAACATAATATTAAAACCAAGTGTGGCACGCGGCGCGGCGATAACAAATCCGTCTGCGCCACCCATACCTTCGAAATCATAGACGCCCAATCCCGCGCCAATGCCCATAAATGGTACGAATGTACGACGGCGCGTTATGTCGCCCGTCTGGATATAGCGGCGCGCAAAATCAAAGTACAACATTCCACCCACAGTCTGGTACGTTGCACGGCGTGCGTCCAAATCTGAAAATTTAAGCGTCGAAGCCATAAAATCAATTTCAGTACGGACATACGACGACAAATTCCACCCCAGTCCAATTTGGGTTGCATAACTGCCTGAACTCTCAAATTCTGTGCCACCAAATGTGGCCTTGTCCGTCGCAAACCCCAGGTTCAGACCACCCCCCATACGCACATACATTGATGTAGGGATATACATCTGGATATCATCGGGCGCAACGACGCCAGCGATTTCGTAAACTTCGCGGCCCAATTCACCAGGGGCGTCTATTGGCGTTTCATCAATGGTTGCACGCGCACCAATCATATCGACCCCACGCAGAATTTCACTGCGAAATTTATCAGCATCGTATGTGGCGGCATTTGCACCAAATGTCGCCATTAAAATTGCCAAAACGGATATTTTTTTCATCTGTTTGTACCTGTTATTATATATATCGAATGAAATTTTATCATAAATTGCGACTTGATTCCAGTTTGATTTATTCGTACGATATAGTCATGCGTAAAAAAAATACAGATAAAAAGATAGCATTGGTGGCGGGGGCGTTGGACCTGCCATTCTTTACGCGGGATGCGTTGCAGCGTGCGGGTTGGGACGTGTTTGTAATTGGCCTGCGTGGATTTGTTGATATGCGATTAAATCCCGACATGGTAATTCGTCTGGGCGGTGGTGGGCGCGCAATTCGCGAATGCCGGCGTCGCGGGATTCGACGTGTTACATTCGTTGGCGCGTTGGGGCATCCAAACTTTTCAGATGTACGACCCGATTTGTGGTCACTGATGACATTGATTAAATTATTAAAACATCAACGGGGGTATGATTCTATGGCGGTTGCATTTAACAAGGTTTTAGAGGGTCAGGGATTTGAAATTGTCGCGGCCCAGGATTTAGCACCTGAATTAACATTTGAAACAGCAGGGGTTCAGACCAAGACTAAACCCAGTACAACTGATAAAAAAAACATAGAACGTGCGATTGAGGTTTCACACACCATTGGTCGCGCGGACATTGGCGCATCCGTTGTTGTCGACAAACAGGTTATCGCAGTCGAAGCAGCCGAAGGCACGGCACGTATGCTGGAACGCGTGGTCGAAATGCGAAAATCAAAACGTAAATCCAGTGGTGTTTTTGCAAAAATGACAAAACCAGGTCAAGATTTACGCATTGACATCCCTGCCATTGGGGTTGATACAGTCAACGCGGTCGCGGCGGCACATTTGCGCGGAATTGTTGTGAATACCAAGACTTGCTTTGTTGTGAACAAACCGGCCGTAATTTCGCGCGCAAACGAACTGGGGATATTTATATTGGCATTGGACGAATAAAACAGCGCCCGAATGGGCGTTTTTTATTTGTTGACCCAGATATTTATTTTTTACTAACATAATTCGTATGAGAAGAATGTTAATTCCTTTATTTTCACTGGTGTTATGCGCGTCTGCGTTTGGCGCACAATATCGCGCGGCACTGGTTGCAGATATGGACACGGGGCGCGTTTTATACCAAGAAAACGCAAATGAATTAAACTATCCGGCCAGTTTAACAAAAATTATGACGCTGTATCTGACATTTGACGCGTTGGAACATGGTCGGCTGTCGCTGGATGATTATTTGATTGTGTCGCAATCGGCGGCAAATGCAGAACCGGTAAAGTTGGGGCTGACGGCGGGGTCAAAAATCCGGGTAGAAGACGCGATTAAGGCGGTTGCCGTGTATAGCGCAAATGATGTTGCACGTGTGTTGGCCGAAAACCTGAAAGGCGGCCAAGAAGAATCATTTGCAGATTTAATGACGCGCGTCGCACGCGAAATTGGACTGAACAATACAAATTTTGAAAATTCATCTGGACTGCCAAATGATGACCATATGTCAACGGCACGCGATATTGCATTGCTGTCGATGGCGGTGTATAAACACTTTCCACAGTATTGGCATTTCTTTGGAATAAAATCTTGGACATATAACGGAAAAACATACACCAACGGGAATCGACTGTTGACATCATTCAATGGATGCGACGGAATGAAAACAGGATATACCCAAAAGTCTAAGTATTCGTTGGTCGCGACTGCGCATCGTGGAAACTCGCATTTAATGTCGGTGGTGTTGGGGGCAGAAAACAAAGACGTTCGCGCAAATGTCGCAGCACAGATGTTAAATCGTGGTTTTTCAATGCTGAACAGTGGGGCGCAACCGGTTGTAAAAAATACATATGTGCCACCAGTGCAAAAGACGGTTACACAACAACCAACACCGGCGACACAGCAGGCAACAACATTTGCCATGGCGTACAATACCGCAACCAGTCAGGCAATGCCAAAATATACCGGCGCGGCAATCACACAAAACAAAACAGGTGGCACAGGCGTTCAATTTGGCGCATTTTCAACGGAATCAGCCGCACAAACCCAGGTCGCAAATGTTAAAAGCAAATTGGGTGTCAATGCAGTTGTTGAACCAACGGGAACGGGACTGTATCGTGTGCGTGTATATGGACTGACTGATACGACGGCGGGTCAATTAAAATCCCAGGCAACCGCAAACGGGATTGACAGTTATGTTTTTCATTAGTATTTTATATACGCTATGAATCCAAAAATTGAAAAATTGATTAAGTTATTTGCAAAATTGCCACGCGTTGGTTCACGGGGCGGGCAACGTATTGCACTGTGTTTATTACAGGATAAAACCGGGCGGGCTGATGCGTTGGCGGCCGCAATTTTGGACGCGGCGCAAAATATTGCACCATGCCCAAGATGTGGCGTTTTGACAGACCGCGGGGGCGCGGCCTGTGAATTTTGTCGCGACGCGGGGCGTGCGAATGGGCAACTGTGCATTGTGCGCGATTTAGCGGATGTTTGGACATTGGAAAAATCGTCTGTATTTCATGGCAGATATCACATTATCGGGGGACTGTTATCGGGGGCGGCCGGCATATTGCCCCAAGATTTAAATATCGCAACATTGCCAGCCCGTATATCGGATGAAAAAATAACAGAAATTATTTTTGCACTGCCCAACACGGTCGAAGGCAAAACAACACAACATTACATTATGTCGTCGATTGGCGACAAAACAGGGGTGGTGTTTTCAGAACTGGCATCTGGTGTGCCGTTGGGCGGGGATTTAGATTATCTGGACGACGGGACATTAACGTTGGCGTTTGGGGGGCGTAAATCACTGTGACAAACGCGATTGAAAATTTACCACCGGTGTCAGAAATGATGCGCGAATGCGGTTTAGAACCCAAAAAGCAATTTGGGCAAAACTTTTTATTCGATTTGAATTTAACGGGACGCATTGCGCGCAGCGTGCCAGACATCGCAACCACACCTGTGGTCGAAGTTGGGCCGGGACCGGCGGGGCTGACACGTGCGATTTTATTGGCGGGCGCGAAACGTGTGATTGCAATTGAAAAAGACAAGTCAACCGCGCCTATTTTATCCCAGATAATCGAAGCATCGGCAGGGCGATTAAGTGTTATTTATGATGATGCGTTGCGGGTTGATTTTTCAAAACTGGGGCTGGATGAATATGCGGTGTGCGCGAACCTGCCGTATAATGTGGGGACAGAGTTACTGATTGGATGGTTAAAGAAAATTGCGGGTGGCGAAAAAATCAAATCATTAACACTGATGTTCCAGCGTGAGGTGGCGCAGCGTATCACATCTTGCCCAGGCGACGAACATTATGGACGACTGGCGGTTTTAACATCGCTGATTGCGGACGCGCGCATTTTATTTGACGTGCCAAATACTGCATTCGTGCCACGCCCCAAGGTTCAATCCGCCGTTGTACAGATTATTCCAAATCCGAAAAAAATTGCCCGGATAACAGACCTGGCAAAAATCGAACAGGTAACCGCAAAACTGTTTGGACAGCGACGCAAAATGATTCGCGCGATTATGCCAAATGTTAATTGGACACAATTTAGATTAACCGGCACAGAACGTGCGGAAAATTTATCACCAGAAATGTTTGCATTGCTGGCAAATAATTTGTTATAGTTTTTATATCAGGACATTAGGGGGGATTATATGTCTTTATCACTATTGGCTTTTTTTGCAATAGTATTTGCATTGGTTTATTTGTTGCGCATGGCGCGTATTGGCGCGTTGGCTGCGTTTTTAATCGCGGGTGTTTTATCGGGCCCATATGTGTTTGATTTATTTGAACTGTCCGATACATGGACATTCCTGGGGGATATGGGAATTATATTTTTGTGGTTTAATATAGGACTGGAAATAAATATGCGGCGTCTGTGGCGGATGCGACGGACAATATTTGGTTTTGGCGCCGCCCAGGTGTTGATGGTTGCGGTTATGCTGTTCCCATTGTTATTTGGGTTGACGTCCTGGACAATTATGGGATGCATAATGGT
>JAEDOP010000032.1 GCA_016301865.1 Alphaproteobacteria bacterium | reverse complement strand
ATCTGTATCGGCATTGAATGAAACGATTAAAACAATTCAGCGTGTTTGCCAAATTCGCACATGCACCGACACCCAAATGCGCAATCGCACACGCCCATGTTTATTACACCAAATCGGCCGATGCAGCGCCCCATGCACAAACCCCGACAAACAAAAATACGCAGAAAACGTGCGTATAGCGCGAAAAATTCTGACTGGGGACAGCGAACCAATCATCGCCGACCTGACCCAGCAAATGCGCGAATATTCCGCAAACATGGATTTTGAAAACGCCGCAATTATTCGCGACAAAATTGCCGCACTAACCCATACATCAAACCGTGGAAAGTGCCAAAACAATGCGCATAGCGCGATTTTAGACTGGGACAAAAACGTATCTGAATTGGAAAAATGGCTGGACATAAAAATTAATATGGCGGGCGTATTTGATAATTCACACCTGTTTGGCAAACAGCCTGTCGGCGCCATGATAACATTCGGCCACGGCGGCTTTGACAAGAACGGATACAGACACTTTAAATTACAGGACAAATCACGTGCCGGCAACGACATTGCGATGATGTCTGAATTTGTCCGCCGCGCTGTTGAACGCGGTCCAAAACTGGATTTAATAATTGTTGACGGTGGCATGGCCCAGTGGAACATTGCCAACCGCGCATCGGGTGACATACCGGTCTTTGGTGTGACCAAGGGCGTCGTTCGCGACGGCGACGAACACTTTATATTACCCGACGGTACGATATATCGCGACCTGCCCAAGGACAGCCCACTATTCCTTATGCTGCGCGCTGTCCGGGACGAAGCACACCGTTTCGTAATCACATATCACCGCAATGTCCGCGCAAAACAAATGACGGCATCGGTCTTGGATGAAATTGATGGCATTGGCCCAACACGCAAACGCGCCCTGCTTTCACACTTTGGGTCGGTTCGCGCGATTATGGATGCTGACATTCGTGCATTGACACACGTCCCAGGCCTGGGAAAAAGTGCCGCTGAAAAAATATATGCCCATTTCCATCAATAAGTGTTATAATATACTTATTCATATATTTATTAACCAAAGGAGAAACTATATGAAATTTTTTGTTAACTTTCTGTCTGCATTCCGCATTACCGCGGCGTTTGCAATTATCCCGACATTAATGTTCCAAATGTATTGGACAACATTTATTCTGTACGTCCTGGCGGCTGCGTCCGATTGGTTTGATGGCTATCTGGCGCGCAAATACGATGTATGCAGCAAGATTGGCGGTGTCATGGATCACATTGGGGATAAATTACTGGTTGTGAACACGCTTATTATGTTATCAGTCATGATGCCGGTATGGTTTGTTGTTGTCCCGGTAATTTTGATGATTGCGCGCGAATTGTATATTTCGGGCCTGCGTGAATTCCTGGGCACCCAGAAAATAGAAATGCCCGTACCCAAGGCACGTTTTTCCATGGGCAAAATCAAGACCACCCTGCAAATGATTTCAATCGCTGCATTTTTGTTAATCTTTGCCGTTGGCACATTAATCACCCCTGAATCAGACAGTCGTACATTAATGTATCTGATTTACATCCTGCCCCAGGTTGGCATTTGGGGTCTGTGGCTGTCATTGGTTGCATCTATTTGGTCTGCAACACAATACACAGGAACATTCCTGGGCCACATGAAAACATTGGGCAAGAAAAAGAAGTAAAAAACCAATCTAAAAACCGCCATATGGCGGTTTTTTTATTCTTGGAACACAACAGAATTTATGATAAAATGTCAAACAATAGGGATATAAAAATTCATCTAATCCAAACGGTGGTTTGGTTTAGGCAGTATGATAGGAGAGTTTTTTCATGAAAAAGCTTGGTTTTCTTGTGATTTTAACAATGGTATGTTGCGCAAACGCATTTGCTGCACCTTTTTGCCCAGGCAGAACAGTATCGTTCCAATGGTTACAGGCTTCGGACGATGATGAATTTATGTACACTAATGAAGACGCTTTCAAAGAAGCACAAGAATGCGAAGACGACAATGGTTGCGAACTAAAAAACGGGTTGGTCTATGAGTGCGACAAAGAACAAGGGTGTAAATACTCTACATTATTTCTGACGACTGATGATTCTTATTTCAAAGGAAGCAAGACCGGACCAGACAAACTATATCAATGCGTTCTAAACAAAAGCGATAAATGGCAGCTAAAGTCATATACAGCCTGTACAACTTTGCCTGAAACCTATACAGATTTAAGTGACCAAATTGTCAATCTGGATGGACGCGATGTTACACTTATCTCTTCTGTGACATCTGGTGTTTGCTATTTGACCCCAGATATGCGCGATTGCCTTAACGCACAAAAATCAGACCCCAAGGTCAAATGGGACACTGTATTGAAGGAATGCAGCTGTCGCGAATCCAATGAACAAGAGTATGTATGGGACAAAAAACAAAAACAATGCGTTCCATACGCCCCAAACAAAGACAAACCAGACCCAGTTATAAATCCGCCCGCCGATAAAAAAACATGTCGTGAACAGCGCACAACGACCGAAGGCAAAGCGTGTTGCGATTTACCCAAAGAGGTTGCCGAATGGACCGGCAAAGAATGTCTCTGTCTTGTATCTGGAATGAAATTTGTTGAACGAAAAGGTCGTGGATATTGCGAAGCAACACAAAGCGACAAAACAAAACCATTTGAATGTAATACCGACACATTAAACCTTATCGCAAATTGGTCCACACAATGCAAAGATAACGCAGATATAATGGCGCTGATTGATAAAATACAAAAAATGTGCCGTGCCAACACAAAATCAGAACAAGAGTTTAATAAATTGTGGGGTGCGCTGTTGGAATTACAGCCACAAAACTGTACCCAGACATCCAATACAGATGTGACGATTACGATTACCAAACTTACCGAACGTGTCAACAACGCGTACATTCAACTGACATCGATACACAATAAATTCCGCGATGATGTCAGTGTATGGAAAAACGAAGAAGGTAAATTTAACACCGCGCGTTTGGCATCTGACAGTATTGCGGGTGTTGTATTGGGAACTGCGGGCGGATTAATCACCAGCAGTGTTGTCAAAAAGAACCAGGTTGAAAACGGGTTCGAAGATATAAAATGTACCATTGGCGGTCAAAACGTGGCTGAATGGGGCGACCAGTTCCGCGTCGGTATCCAATAATCAGATGATGGAAAAACAAAATCCCCCGTTTGGGGGATTTTTTATCAGAACCAACCTTTCTTATCCGTTTTTGTTCCGGCAAATTCACTTAATAATTTTTTCTGTTTCTCTGACAACTTGGTCGGAATCTTAATTGAAATATCTATATACAAATCGCCAAACGCGCCCGCGCGACGCGCCGATGGCATACCATGCCCACGGACACGCAACTTTTCACCAACCTGGGTGCCGACCGGCACTTTGACTGATAATTTTTTATCATCAATAGTTTCAACCTCTATCTCACCCCCCAGCGCAAGTGTTGCAAACGGTACATCCACACGCGTAATCAAATCACTGCCGTTGCGTTCAAAACGCTTGTCCGGGCGCACACGAATATCCAAATAGAAATCACCCGCCGGCGCGCCATTTGCACCCGCTTCGCCCTGGCCCGCCAAACGCAGCCGCGCACCATCTTCGATACCGGCCGAAATCTTAACCTCTAATGTACGTTGTTTATGTTCTGTACCTGTGCCACCGCACACGCTGCACTTTTTATCAATCTTGCGCCCCAGTCCATTACATTCTGGGCATGGTGATTCCATTGCAAAGAATCCCTGGCGCGTTTGAATAAAGCCGCTGCCCCCACAACGCGAACATGCCGGCGCAGGCTTTCCATTGGCCGTGCCAAAACCATGACATTTTTCACATGCGGTATTACTGGAAAACTTAACAGTATGCGTCTTGCCAAAATATGCATCGCGCAAATCAATCACCACTTCATCCAGTAAATCGCGCCCACCACGTTGTGGTGCACCGCGCTGTGGCCCGCCACCAAAGTCACCAAATCCAAATCCACGCATCGCTTCGCGCAGGATATCCTCCATCCCGGCGCCACCACCCATATTAAAATGGAATACCCCATCACCAAATGGATTACCACCAAATCCCGCCCCCGACGCATTACCGCCGGCAAACGCGGCATCACCAAATCGGTCATATGCCGCACGTTTCTGTGGGTCTTTTAATATATCAAAGGCATTATTTACTTCCTTGAATTTTTCTTCGGCATCTTTGTTGTCTGGATTTCTGTCTGGATGATACTTCATCACCAGTTTATGGTATGCCTTTTTAATATCTGCATCAGACGCGTCGCGTGCAACACCTAAAACTTCGTACGGATTTTTATTCATATCTGTATGTCCATATAATTATTCGTTATCAAATATATAGAACGCCCCAACAAAAATTCAACCCCAAAATATGATTTAGGTTGAAATTCTTTGGACTTGCGTAAAATTCAAAAATGTTTTAATAATACTAACATTATGACAGAGAAAAAGACACAAACATATGACGCATCAGACATCCAGGTCCTAGAAGGGCTTGAACCCGTTCGCCTGCGTCCCGGCATGTATATTGGTGGCACCGATGAAAAGGCGTGGCATCACCTGCCGATTGAAATTATGGACAATTCTATTGACGAAGCCGTCGCCGGCTTTGCCAAGAAAATCACAGTAAATTTAATTGATTCCAAGACCATTGAAATCACCGACGACGGTCGTGGTATTCCGGTGGACGAACACCCAAAGTACCCCGGCAAATCCGCCTTAGAGGTTATATTAACAACCCTGCATTCGGGCGGTAAATTTAATAACAATGTTTATAAAACCAGTGGCGGTCTGCACGGTGTTGGTTCGGCCGTAGTAAATGCCCTGTCATCTGAAATGGTGGTGGACATTGCCCGCGACGGCTATAACTGGCACCAGACTTTTTCACGTGGCGTCACAACATCGCCAATGACGCGGGGCGATGAAACCAAGGCACACGGGACAAAAATCCGCTTTACAATTGATGATGAAATTTTTGGTGCATCTGCCACATTCAAACCGGTAAAAATTTATCGCATGGCCCAGGCCAAGGCATTCCTATCCCGCGGTGTTAAAATCGACTGGCACTGCAACCCAGAATTATTGACCGAAGACATGAATATCCCGGCCACAACAACGTTCTTTTATCCGAACGGCGTGGCGGATTTCCTGGCAGAAAAGACAGATTCTAAACCACGAATCCTGCCCCGAATTTTCAGTGGCAGCGTTGATTTCCCCGATGACAGCGGTCATGTTGAATGGGCACTGACATTTTTAACCGATGAAAATGGCGCAGCATCTGACGATGGGTTCTTCTCGTCTTACTGTAATACAATTGCGACAATCGACGGTGGCACACACGAAACCGGATTCAAATCCGCCATTACCAAGGGGATTAAGGCATACGGGGAAAAAGTTAATAACAAAGCCACCGCTTCAATTATCGGCGAAGACGTTTTTGATTCCGTCGCTGCAATCGTGTCTGTTTTCTATAAAACACCACAATTCCTGGGCCAGACCAAGGAAAAATTATCCAACCCAGAAATCGCGCGTTATACTGAAAATGCACTGCGCGACCCATGGGAAATGTTCCTGGCATCCGACCCAAAGACGGCGAACGAATTACTGGAATTTGTAATCAACCTGGCAAACGCGCGCATCAAAACAAAACAGGTCAAAGATGTTGCCCGCAAAACCCCGACCAAGCGTATCCGCATGCCTGCGAAACTGGCTGACTGTTCAAAACACGGCATCGCCGGCACAGAATTATTTATTGTAGAGGGGGAATCGGCCGGTGGCACCGCAAAACAGGCACGCGATCGTGCAACCCAGGCAATTATGCCACTGCGCGGCAAGGTATTAAATGTTATATCTAATTCCGACGAACGTTTTGGCAACAACCGCGAATTAAACGATTTAATTGACATTATTGGCGCAGGCACAGCCAAAGATTGGAACGAAGATAAACTGCGTTATGAAAAAGTTATCGTTATGACCGATGCCGACGTCGACGGCAGTCATATTGCATCACTGCTGATGACATTTTTCTATCAATACATGCCCCAGTTAATTTATGGTGGCCACCTGTATTTATCGTGCCCACCGCTGTATAAATTAACATGCGGAACTGAATCCATATATGTTGATACGGACGAAGAATTGGAAACCCTGAAATCAACCAAATATAAAAATAAAAAGGTTGAAATTTCACGATTCAAGGGTCTGGGCGAAATGATGCCGAACCAGTTAAAAGAAACCACCATGTCACCCAAAACACGCCGATTGATACGCATTGACCTGCCGCCACGTACCGAAGACGGCATCGAAGACACGAAAAAAACACGCACAATTGTTTCTGAATTGATGGGCAAAAAGCCAGAATTTCGATTCAAATTCATCACCGAACATGCCCAATTTGTAAAAGACTTGTTCGTATAAAACAATCTATCGGAAACAATCCCGATAGATTTTTTCTTTCTTTCCTATTGACAATTTCATATTTTGTGCTATATTTTAAGCAATGATAAAAAAAAGGGGAACACTCATGAAATTATTTGGCAAAAAAAATTCAACATCTGCACCAACAACGGTTGTGTCGACAATTCCAGAAAACCATGTGTCCAAGAAAAAGAAAAACACATACCAAATTACATTTTCACCATTTATGTCAACTGAATTATTTAGCCTGTGCAAAACCGCGCCGCTGGCTGTTGTTGTCTTGAATGGCAAACAGATCCAAGAAAGTACAGGCATGATTTCTTGTACTCAATTTCCAAACCCCGGCGCATGTGAAATGGCAAAGAAACAAACCGTCCTGCGCGAAATTATGGGCGAAAAAATTGCAACGCAAATCATTGAATACCTGGACAAAAGAACCGGCAAACCCGTGCTTCAGGTTTTCCCAGAACTAATACAGATATTTGATGGATACGAAGAAAATTATATGTCACGTTTAAACCATGCATCACGCCGCGATTTAAAAAAACAGATTGCATTGCGCGAACGCTTGATTTCCGAATTCATGGCACGCCAGCAACAAAAATAAAACACCCGCCAATGGCGGGATTTTTTATCTGCGTTTCCAATTCATTGAAAATAAATTAGAATGATTCAGATGCGGAACAGTTCCGACAACGTAGCAAATAAACTCCTTGCCAGGCTTAAATTAAATAGAATGATTTAGATAAAATCAAATCGGGCATCGTAGTGTACAAACGCTACATGAGATGTCGACCACCCACAGATATGCCCCAGATTTTATAAAATAAAAGATAATGGTATAGATAAACGGGTTGGAAATGGCGTAGTGTACAGAAGTTACA
>JAEDOP010000031.1 GCA_016301865.1 Alphaproteobacteria bacterium | reverse complement strand
TTTCTTTTGAATAAAAATGCCATTCTTTCTCTCCTTAATCTAAAAAGTTTTGGACAGAACAAATCTGTTTTGTTCTTAATCACATTTTATCGTAATTACAAAACTTAGTAAAGTAGAAAAGTGCATTTATTCAAATTATGAATACAATTTTTTAAATCCGTTTTCTATTTTGCGAATGTATTCCACGTCATTATCACGCCAATATTTCGGATCGCGCATCATGCGTCGCAAATCTGAATCAGACAAATTTTCATTTTCGTTTTTGTCTGTTTTTATTGTCGGCTCGATTGATTGCATCATTTTGTACATGCTTTGAATTCCCTGGGGTGTAGCGCACAGTGATTCAAATGCATCATGTGGTAAAAACCGTTCACCAAACGCATTTATCGCGCGTAAATTATCAATCATTTTTTCATCACTGCCAAAGAAAGTTTTTAATTCATTCATCGCGGTGGATTCATCACGCGCAGAAAATAAATCTGATATCACAGGTGATAGAAATTCATTTGCAATATCATAAATTTTTTCAACCTGTTTTTTTGTTAAACCGATTTCAAAAAATTTTTGACGCAGGTTTTCATCATCATACAATTCATGTGTTGGGTATTCGGATGCATTTTCCGGCACGCCAATTGCACGATTAAATTTTTGACGTGCAACTTCATCTGAATTTTCATTTGGAATCGATATCATTGAACCAATCTTTTTTTCCAGTTCCGTGTATGAATTCATCAAGGCTGCTGTATTTAATGTGCCATCGTCATTACGAAATTTTTCTGGGAAGTTATCCATTTTCTTTTCCTTTGGTTTCATTTGAACGGCGCAGAAAGTATATCCCCGCCAGTGTAAATATTGCCTGCAACATAGAAAACAGGTCTGTATCGCCAACCAAATATGCACCAATGGCCGACAATATCCCCGTCGCAGAAATTATGTATGTGCGATATCCCGCCAGATATCCACCACGTATTATTCGTTGCATAAACACACCCCCTATAAATAAAACAGGATGCCGTCAATGTCTGCAATATATCCACGCGATGTTGCCCATGCGGGAATTATATCGGATGCATGAAATCTGGTTGCGCCATAACATGAATCAGGCAACTGGCCCATCAGCATACGGCATGCTGTACGAACACACATTTGAAATGCGCGTGTGTTTGCCGCAACATGCAACCGTGAATGATTTTCATTCCCCGCGGATAATGCAGGAAAAATTGTCTGGTCCATAATCAAATTTGATATATCGACGCCGGACGCATCTGATAAATTTTTTATCATGGATGTAAATGCACATACCAATGGCAGTGATACACCACCGGTATGCGCATAAACAACGCGCGCGACTTTGTATGCCAGGTTCATGTGTCCAGACGTGTCTGGATTTTTAACTAAGGTCATTTGCATTTGATTGTCCCACAGTTGTTAAAAATAAAAACCCATGCATAAAATGCATGGGCAATAAAAAAACCACAACGCGATGGATGTGGACAGAATTTGTGCTGTTTATGTTCTGTATATTATCACAAATTCAACAAAAAGTCAAGACATTATTTTCAAACCCGCGGAATTCCGGCATTTTATACAGTAATCTCGTCCCCATAGACCAATAAATAACGTGTTCCACGACGCAAAACCAATGCGCCATTTTCATTGATTCCAACCAGTTCGGCAACCTCGCCCTGGTATTTAATGGGGCGATTTATACACGCCGCCAATTCAGTCCAGCGTGCACGCACCGCACGAAAATCGCTGCGACGCCATTTGTCCATATTACGCATCAGACGACCCAACAATTCATTCATAGGAATTTCAGAATAATTGTCCATCTTGGTCGTTTTATATCGATCAACCGTCGGATTTGAATTCACATTTATACCGATGCCCACCACGACAAAGTCGCCCGAATATTCAATTAGTACGCCGGCAATCTTGTTCCCATCAACCAGGATGTCATTTGGCCATTTTATTGTTGGACGAATACCAAATGACGCAATTGTTTCTGCAATTGCAACACCAACAGAATAAGACAGACGGGCATCGCGTTCGGGGGACGAAAAAATAAAACTGATATACAGGTTGCCGTGGTGCGATACCCACGTACGACGCATGCGACCACGCCCCGCAGACTGGGCCGCAGCCAATATCGCCGTATGGTCGGTTGCACGTCCAGACGCAATTAATTCCAGGGCATAATCCTGGGTGCTGGGGATTTTATCAAATGATAATAGTTTATAGTTTGCCAATTCGATATACCCCGTTTGTATTTATGATAAATCCACGTCCGTATGCGCGACGCAACTGATAAATAGCAGTATCCACCGTATGGGTGGTGGTATCCGGCGCGTATCCTAATGCGTCCCTTAGTTCATTGCCGGTCATACCACCGGATTTATGCAATAATACTATGATTTGGGACTGAATCCGTGGCAACGACACAGACGCGCCAAAAATTTCGCGCAAAACAGATGCACTGTCGTTGGCATCCAGTATGACAGACTTTAATTCCAGTGAACTGAGTGGGCAATCAATATGTAAATTATCAAAATTTATATCTGTGGCATTTGGCGCGTCTAAAACAGTTGCCCCAAAATCGGTCAAGATTTGGCGCCATATTGTATCAGATGCATAAATACGAACACCGCTTAACATGTTTGTTATTCTAGACTATATAATTTTTCATGTCCAATAAAAACCGCACTGGAATGGCCTGTGCGGTTTTTGTGGTGCCGAAACAGATATAATCTAGTCGCGCCCGTTATCGGGTGGATCAATAAACTTGGTAAAGTCTTGGATTTTTGCACCCGTGGACGACAAAATCTTGGAAATACTGTTGGTGGATGGCCATCGTGGTTGCCCTTCTTTGGACCAACGCTTGCTTTTATTAAACGTCGTTGGGTCAAGACCGCTGCATTTTGCCAAACCAGAACACGACATACCGTGTTCGGTTGCAAAGCGTTCGATGGCACGCCACACATCTTCATGCGTCATTTTTCTCTCCCTCTTGGTTAAACATCAGGAATAATTTTCCGTCTGATACAATGTTGATTTTATTCCAAAAAACCGGGCAAAACAACAAGTACCATTTCCTAGGAATGGACAGATTAAATTGACACAAAAAATTTTTTTGACAAAACACTTGACGAATCGATTTTAGTGTACTATATTTTAAATCGTCAAAGGGACAAACCCAATGATAGATGTGAAAACATCTTGTGGGGACCAGAGGTTCAGACTCCCTCCTACATTCTCTCTCCTCTGGACTCTGGTGCCCACACCACAGTTTAGAGTGTCCAATTTCTTTTTCTCCTTTCCTTCCTTTCGGGACACTCGGAAATACCGCCGGAAACGGCGGTGTTTTTCTTTTGTGATAAAAAATTAATTTCGTTTTTATATAATGCGACGGCGAATTGTGCCAAATATCGCAAAGCCCAACAGTAATACCATTATGAATATAAATATCACCGTGGCGGCATTGCTGTGTTCGGCAAATGGTAATTCCAGATTCATTCCGTAATAACCAACAATCACCGTTGGCACAACCAGTATAATGTTCCACATGGTTAAACGATTAATGTTCGTGTTCGAATCCATGTTAATAACACTTTCAAATGTTTCTTTTATCGACTTTAACATTTTGCTGTATGATGCGACAACCTCGGTCGCCTGGGATAATTCGATACGGGCATCTTCGGCCAATTCGCGGGCATCGTCTGTTTTTACAAAGCCACGAACCTTTTCCAATTTATCCAGCACCGCAACATTTCCACGAATGCCCGCCATGTACAGGGTATAACTGTTTTCAACTTCTAATAAATCCATTAATTCTTTCTTGCGGATGCGTTCCAGTAATACACGCTTGGACGCAATAACACGTTTGTTCAATTCCTTTAACATACGCAGGTAAGATTCCGCAATATAGTACAGAATATTTAAAATAAGTTCTTCGCGTGATGTTTTTTCAGACCGTTTGATTTTATCAAGTAAATCACAACGCTTGCGACATACGGTAATTACACGGTTTGATGACAGAATAATTGATAATGGTTCGGTATGCCACAGGGTATCATTTTCGCGGTTAATAATTGGAAAACGAACAATTATAACCTTGTAATCATCTTCGATTTCAAGGCGGGGTTGTTCATCAGGGTCAAGGATGTCTGATATCGTATCCTCGTCAATTTTGTATTCGGTTTGCAGTTTTTCAAAATCTTCGTGATCGGGATTGCCAACGTTTACCCAAGAGAATGTTTTTAATTTTTCAGTCACAAACACGGCATCCCCCTTTGGCTGATATCAAGTTCGTGTTATGATATCGCAAAAAAAATTGTTTTGCAATGTTTTCTGGGAAAACAAATACGTTTTTTGCCATCTGATTATGTGATAAAGTCAATACAAATGGGGGGACACATATATGGCAAAGAAATTTAAAACAAACAGCACTGCATTTGGCATTGCACACTATATTTTATTGTTCTTGGTCGTTGGAACGTGCATCGCAATCATTGCGTGGATAATGGTAAAAAATAACAATCCAAATCCAACCAGTAATGTCAAAACCAATGTTGTCCATGTCCGTGATTCTGATCCATGCGTGCAACGAACGCGTGATATGGTGGCACGTATGTGGGCATATGACCCACGGGCAGTGCCACAAAAATACTGGGATATGGCCGGCAATTATTTAAACCAGACAATTACAACACGCACATATGGCATTTGCCAGGACGTAGCATACACATGTCGCCCGGGTCAAATTCGACGCGACTGCGATCCGTGCGCCGCGCTAAGTGCACGCGATTGGGCACAAAGTATTCATGTGGTGGATATGATACGGAAAAATTGTGGCAATCACACTAGCGCAGACGCGTCGGAATCAGACGGCGCAACAACTGAATAACATATGGGGTATCTGTGCGCGTCGATATCTTGGACAATTTCGTGCGATGTTCGGGACATAATACCAGACAGCCCGTATCAATGTTATATTTGTTTGCGTACCAATTTTTAAACACCAGTTGTTCTGTGTACATTTTATCGTATTCGGCCGGTGTTTTTTTTGATATTGGCAATATGTTGTCGTAAATCAGCAGATGTTGCCGAACGCACAGATTCGCATAAATCAAGAACCGTAAACTTATCGCCATTTTGAATCATGGCACGCCCCAAAGTGCTGGCATTTTTGTATATTTATATTTAATCATCAACATAAAACCCGCCGGGTGGCGGGGATGTGTTATCGGTTGGTTAATTGTAATTCTATGCGACGGTTTTTCTGTAATGCGGCTGAATCGTTCCCCAATTCAACAGGATGCATATCGCCAAAACCACTGGGGACCAGGCGACGCGGGGACACGCCCGCCGCCGCTAATTCATTGGCAACCGCCGTGGCACGCAATAATGATAATTCTGTGTTGTTTTTATATCCAGCGGTTCCGGAAATAACCTGCTTTTTATCCGTATGGCCGTCAACACGAATAATCCAGTTGATGTCGGTTGGGATTTTTTCTTCCATATCCTTGATAACATTTGCAATCAGGTGCAACTGCTTTTTCCCATCATTGGATAATTTATACGAACCGCTGGGGAATAAAATGTCACTGTTGACAATAAAGCGGTCGCCGTCGGTTTGAATTGTCGTGCGGTCGCCCATGGCGATTTTAACTGCCTTGTAAAATTCAGACTGATATTGCGACATGTCTTTTAATTCTGCAACCTTGTCCGCAAGTGCGCGGTTCAGGCGCGTTGACATTTCAACATACTGAATTTCCTGGACACGGGATTTTTCTTCGGCGGCGTCCAGCGCAGTTTGCAATTTTGCCAATTGTTCGACCAGATTCAGACGCTGGGTTTCCATCTCGTCCTGGAGTTGTTTGCGTTCCAATTCAAGCGCGGCGGTTTTTTCCTTGTCTAATTTTGCCTGGTTTAATTGGGTGTTTAAATCCGCAATTGTTTTTTGCAGGTCATTGCCCTGGGATTGCAGTTCAAGTACCTTGGCCTCGTACGCGGTGATTAATTCCGTTACACTTAAATCCAGGTCATTTAATTCATTATTCAATTCTGTGTTGGATTGTTCTAAATCCTCTAACTGATGTCGCGCAAGGATAAGCAGGCGTTTGGCCTCTATCTCGTCCAGGGACATTTGTTCAATGGTCTGGGCCTGTTCAGCGTTTGTCGCGCGCAACTGGGCAACAGTTTGCGCCCCGTTCGTTTTGTTAAAGACACTGGTCGTGGTCCACAAAAATACAAAAACAATCATCAAAAATATCAAGATGATTACCAGGTTTGAAAATAAATCTACAAAGCCTGGCCATGGATTTGTTGATGTACGATAACGAATGTTCATCATGGTGTTACTCTCTCTCTTGTATCTATGGTTCTATATCCCTGAAATGGTTTGTTCCAGTGACTGAACACTTTTGGTCAATTCACGTGTTACCAAATCGATTTTTGGCAGTATCTGCGCGGCCGCATCCGTTGCAGAAACATGTGTGTGCGATGCCAGGTAATCTTCTAGTTCGTGATAAATCATGTTTTGGGCGGTTTGTACCTGTAACCCCAGGAATCCAACAATCAAACTGCCCCCCAGGCCCAGCAGCGAACTGGTAAATGCGGTGGTCATACCCGCCAACGGACGTGATAATCCCGCCTGCATCGACTGCAAAACGTTTTCGTCTGAAAAATTTAAATTACCAATTAATTCCGCAAAACCGCCAACCGTTAAAATTAATCCCCAAAATGTGCCAAGCAACCCCAAAAATATCAGCGTATTTGTTATATAGCGAACCGATTCACGTGAATCTTCGAACCGTAATAAAATCATTTCCATAAAACCATTTAACGTCGATGCAGATATGCGTTTGGGACGCGATGACAGCATTTGCGCAACCGGACGCAACAAGTGCGGTGGCAGTGTCATTCCACGACGTCCAGATGTAAACCCATGCAACCATTTATATTCAGGCAATAATTCGAACATTAATACAAAACACAATCCAATACCAAATAATGACGTGCCGATAATCACCCCGTTCAGCCAGATATTCGCAATGGCAATCGCTATGAAATCAGCCCAGAAATATAACACACCCGCAACCAACAGTGCGGTTATTAATGCCATACGATTAAGTGCGCCGTGAAAGTGTTTTGTCATCTAAACGTTCCCCCGCTTAATCATAGATTAGTAAATTTTAACGAATATTGTCAATAGACTTTATTTGGTTATTTACATATCGCAACATATGGTGGCAATGAACGCGCAGAATCAATTTCGCCCGCACCACAATCCAGACAATTAAATCGCCGATTCTGGGAATGCGATTTGTCCAGGGGCACAGACATATTCGCAACCGCGTCCGTGTTTTCTATATACCTAGAATTTGGAAAACCAAAGTAAAATGCACGGGTC
>JAEDOP010000030.1 GCA_016301865.1 Alphaproteobacteria bacterium | reverse complement strand
GATAATGGGTAGGTGGTATCTTTGCCAGAACACGCACTGTATTCATGGTCGCTATAATTAATTTTAATTCCATTAATTTGACCTTCGGTGTCAGTGGATGATTTGCCTGCGCCGCATGTACATTTATTTTCGCCGTGTCCCACAGCGGTGACAGATTCAATCGCAGAATTTTTTAAACCTTCGATATGCTGCTTTACGGCGTCGGCACGATTTTGTGATAATGTTTTATTTGTATTTGGGCTACCCAATGGGTCGGTATATCCATCTATTGTGATTTTGCAGTTTGTGTATCCTGCATTAGACAAGCCCGTTATAAATGTTTTCATGGCGTTTTCTGCATCGTCTACTAGTTCGTATGATCCAACCTTGAACATCGAACTGGCTGGCAACGATGCGTTTTCAACCGTTGTTGTTGTCTGGGTTGAAATACGTTCAACAATTGTTTCAATTGTTTGGCATGTGCCGTCCGGGCCAGGTTGTTTGTTGTCGCCGATGCATGTACATGTCCCATTTTTATATGTATAGCCATCGATGCAGGTACACGAACAATTATTTTGAACAATCAGGTGGTCGCCATCGGTTGGGGTACACTGTGGTGTGCATGTGGTTGGTTCGGCAACGCATTGGCTGATACGGTTGTCCCACAGTGGTTTATCGGTTGGACATTCGCATTTGCCATTTTGTACCGTCTGTCCGCCAATACATGCTTCGCAGGTGCCGGAGTTTGGGTTATATATTTTTGTAGTGTCGGTACATGTGCAATCGGGGTGTGCTGTGCCTGTTGTGCCGTCAGGGCATGCGGCGGTTTGGGGCGGGATTATGGCCACATCTGATTGCAGATTATCCAGTAATTGTTTCTTTTTATCGTATTTATTCAGGATTTCATCAACTTTGTTTTGCTTTGCCTTGCCCGAATTGATGGCCAGGTTGCCAACCATTGCCCCCCCCGCACCAATGCCCGCGGTTATCATGCCGGTTTTCTTTTTGTCGGCGGTTTCTGCCTTTTGTGCGGCCCATGCGGCGGCATCAGCACCGTTCGGGTCCATTAATGCGCGTGCCAGGGATGTGTATGCGCCGGATGTTTTGCCAATTGCGACGTCGTCATATAATCCAGATGTTGCCGCGTCCAAAATTGGTTCAGATTCAATACCCGGGCGCATGTCCAGGGCGGTTTTGCGAATCTTTAAATCATTTGCCAAATTTACATATTCGGAATACAGGCCGATTAATTCATTGCCACCCGGTAATTCAACATCACGTTCGCCACCCGGGATGTTTTTCCCCGCGCCATAGTTGCAATGGAATGTGGCCAGATAGGCACGCATGGCGGCCTCGGCATCGGTGTCGGCATTTTCTTCGGCCATGGCGGATGCCATTTGCATGCCGCCGATACCGGTTGAACCCATCCCAGTCGCGCCCAATAGTTTATTGGCGGTGGATTGTTCGTTGGCCTTCATTGCGTCGGCATTGTCCCGTAATTCGTTGATTTTTGCCTGAGAATCGGCTTCGGACAATTCGCCGGCTACGCATTTGGTGCCGTCTTTGTTTGGTTTAAAGCCGCGCGCACAATCTGTGATGACACATACCATTTTGCCATCAACTTTTTTAGTCGTACCGGCGGTTGCGTTTTTATCAACTGCGGTTGCGTCGCAATCGTCGCCACGTGTGCTGGGGCATGATTTTTTGTCATCGCTGACCTTGTACCCGTCGTTACAGTCGCTGATTTCACAGTATGCCCGTTCCCCGTCGCATTTCATAATGGCGGATTTTGCATTGCCTGGCAGGGCGGGTTTTGTGTCGGCCGTGCATTGTTTGTCCGATGACCATTCAACGCATTCGTCGTTTGTTAAATCATATCCGCATTTACATTCCTGGGCGATACAGGTTTCAGTGCCTTTTTTTATGCCGGTTTTTGTTGCGTTTGGATGCTTGGCCTTTTGATCGTCGGTGCATTTATCTAACATTTCAATACATGCGGTTTTGTCATCGTTTTCTTTGTAATTTTTGTTGCACGATTTTACTGAACATTTCCATGTGTTGCCATCGGCAGTCCATTCGCCAGTGCCATGTTTAATTTCACATTTTTGTTGAACACATTTTGCGCGTTTACCAGTGCCGGATAATTCCCAACGTGGTGTCAGGCATTCTGTGGGGGCGCATTCACCTTCAATATATTCTTCTTTTAATATCCCTGAGTCGCGGTCCATGCCACATTTGACACCAGATGGCACGGCGGGTTCTTTGGTTGATTTGTTGATTTGCCCGCTGTCGCGTCTAAGGTCGTTTTGGATGGTTACCTTGGATTCGGATATGCCACAGGCTTTCGCTACTTCTGTTTTCAAAGCAGTCACGTCAGTGTTTTTGTATTTGTAACAACCAAACTTTACGGAATTTGTTGTTGTAGAATATGTCCCATATGCTTTTCCTTTTGTGTTTGTGTATATATAACCCTCGTCATCACAATATTGGGCCAATATGTCAAAAAGATCAGTACATTTAACCGCCATTGCGGGCAGGGTGGTGATTGTAAAAATAAAAAAGATACTTAATAATTTTTTCATTGTTGTTGGTTCTTTTTCTTATAGTTTGACCGGGTTGCGTGACCCCGGATTAAATTGTGTGCCGGTTGCCGGTGTGTCGATTGTAAATGGTGATGCGCCACACATTCCAGTTTTTGTATCCCATTTACCACCATTTTTGCAAATACATGTTGTCCCAGTCCATGTGCCAACAATATTGCATGCGGTTTGTTGTTCGGCGAAGCTAAGTGGTTTTTCGCCGGCGGCATATTCCTTGCACTTTCCGGTCCAATCGTCCCAGCGTGCATTATCGCCACACTTTGGATCTTTGCAGATGCCGTCCGCCCATGTGCCATTGGCCTTTTTGCAATTCTTTTTGGCGGTCTCGTTATCGGGGCGTTCGGCTGCGCCTGGTTTTGTGTCGTTTTCGTCATCCGTGCCGTCGGCATCTGAATCGTCATCCCCGGTGACTGGACCATATAATTCTTCGTGTTCGGATTCGGCATCTTTTAGAGCCTTGTCAGCCTTGTGTCGATCGATTGCGCGATCGATTGCGCCCGATGTTATTGCGCCTGTTGCCATACCAATGCCCGAACCCATTAATGCAGATGTGGCGGATGTTTGTGTCCGTGTCAAACGGAATGCGTTTTCCTTGAACGTGGTAATGTCGACCCCAAACCAGTTTTGATCACAACTGAATGTTGAACCGGCATACGCCTTTTTCGATGCGTACGGGGTGTTGTCTTCGCCGGCAAAGAAATTAACCGTGTAAACGCAATCCAATGTACGGTCGTCAAACATTGCCCCCAGACGGCCACATGTGTCACGCATTTTGTCGCGCAGTTCGTACAGACGTTTTTCATCGGCGGCAACCTGTTTTTCGGCGTCGACGCGCAGTGTGCCAAATACATTTAGTGTGCGTGATGCCAGACCGCTGTCCTGTTGAGTGCAAGTTTTTGCGATTTTTTCGCATTTCGAAATCGCAGCGTCACCCGCGCGTTTGCCCAGGCACTTGGTAAATTTTTGGCCGCATTCGGTGACAATGCAATTGTTATAGCGATTGCCGCAATCAACAATTGAATTATATGATGCAATGCGCGCGTTCATGTCGCGGTCGGCCTTAATCTGGGCTGAAAACAGTGCGTATTCATGTCCACTGCACGGCAGGTCGCGTCGGCATGCGTCCATTTTTGTTCCCCACATGGTGTCCGTGTCGCCGGCGCATTTCGAATAATCGTTGCCACATTTTTGTTTCATACATTCGCGCAGGTTGGCATCACATGCGTTTTGACCCGATGCGCGTGCTGTGGCCATTTGGTTTGCCGCCGCGGATGCCGCGTCCGCGGCGTCCAGTGCGGCGCGTTGTGCGCGAATTTGTGCCGCCAATGATTCAGACGATGTGTCGGTCGTTGGGGTGGAATCCGCCATGAATTCATCAAATTGTGATGTTTTATCTTCGATTATAATTTCGGGTTCTGGTTCGATAACAACTTCGGTTTTAGATTCAACATCCGAGATTTCAGTTTCTGGGGTTGTTGCGGATGTGTTGGATGCGGTGGTGTTAACCATTGCCGACATGGTGGGCATGCGGGCCGTGGTTGTTGGACGCTGTCCCCGGGATACAACCGCGCCATCCGATGTTGTACACAGTGCAAACAATGCGCAAAAAGCAAAGAGCAAAGAGCAATGTTTACAGGTGTGTCTTGAAAAAATATTATCGTTTTTTTTCATTTGTTTTGTTGCCCTTAGTCAATCGTTGCGCATGCGATTTCATAGAATTTGCATAATTGTATTGCCATTGATTTTTCAGATTCATATCCCACACCGCAACCGTTGTTCATATTGTTGGCGCAAACGGTCGCAACACACGCGTCGCGTGCAGAATTATTTGCACATCCAGATTTAATTGATGATATTTTTTTATCGCGTGCAGATTGATATGATGCAACAATCTGGTTCAAAATTGATTCTGCATTTTTAATCGCATTGTCATGATCGGCAATTAAATCGGTGCGAATTGTTGAAATATATTCGTCACAACCGGCACTGGCCACGCCACAGGCGGCAAAGATTCTGTCAAAATCGGAATTTTCGGCACAGTTGCGATAGTCTGCCATGCAGTTTTTGTCCAATATAACACAATTTGTAATTTCAGACTGGCACGCGGATTTTGACTTTGTTTTGCCGGCAGATTCAATTGTCTTGTCCATTTGTGCGGATACGCCGGCGGCCTTGCACGATTGTTCAATTAAACTGTCGTATGTGTCAGTGACGTCGTCTGCGGTACAGCCTGCAACCTTGGCAATGCATTGTTTTGTCGCCCAGGCATAACGTTGGCCGGGGTCGGTGGGTGCTTCCTTTAATTCCTTGTCAGAAATATTGTATTTTGCCGATGTGCCAGCAGATACGGATTTCATCACGTTTTTTGGTGGCGTGCCGGCGGTGGATGTGCCGCAATACTGACACCGGGCGGACGGGTTTGATGATACACCAATGGCGCATGCAGAATCCAGACACCGTGTCAGGTTTGCACGTGAACACGTTGTTGCGGCACCCGCCGTGCCAATGCAAAGAGCAAAGAGCAAAGAGCAAAGAGCAATTTTGCAATTAAGATTTGTATTATGTGTTTTCATATTCTCTCTATTGGTCTGATTATATCAAAAACGGGTGCGCGGTGCAAAGGGAAAAAGAATTTTTATTTATGTATTGACAAATTGTATTTGTTTGTCTATATTGTCTGTGTGTAGATAACAAAAGGATAAAAAATGGCTACTGGAACACCTGCACCAAAAAAATGGTGGATTATTCATGTTGCGGCGGGCGTCGCAGCGGTTGCATTGGTTGTGTTTGGCGCGACGCAGTGCAGTGGTAAAAAATCTGAACGTTCTGAAAAAGAAGTGAAAAAATCAGAACTGTTTGACGCAAAACAGACATTGGACAGTTTGAGTGCCGCAATGAGTGATGCAATCAAAGTTATTGGCGGTTTAAAACAGGATAATCGTGCCAAGGCGGATACAATTCGTATGCAGAGTGATACAATTGCGATGCTGAATGATTCTTTGAGGATGGTTAAGGGTGAATTAAAGGATTGCCGTAATTTCAAGCGTCAGCCTGCACAGAAATCTGAGCAAAAGGCGACAACGCCAGTGAACCAAGTACAGGTAAAGCCAGATACAAATATTATTGTTCTGCAGCCGGTAAGAATAGGATGTGACGGTGCGACAAACGTTAGCCTGAATAATTCCCAGAATAACGGTGCAATTGTTGTCGGTGGCGCAGCGTGCAAAACGGAAATTAAGTTGGATAACAATTCCGTGAATAATGGCGCGATTGTTGTGGGTAATGGCAACAATGTTGTTGTTAACACGCCGGCTGCGGTGATTGCGGCTGATTCTTTGGCCCGCGCACGCAAGGTACAAAATGTTCAATTTACAGCGGTGTTTGTTACCAAGTCAAAATAATTAACATTTTGTTGTTTTATTTAATCGGTTCGATGTGTCGGGCCGATTTTTTTATGCTTTTTTGGCTGGACAGATAAAAGGCTGATATGATAAGATTTTATTTATAAGAGAGAATATAGATGAAATTTATCAGAATTTTAGTGTTTTCGTTGTTCTTGGCACCGGTGGCATCATTTGGTGCGTCAAATGATTTTATGGTGGCGGCCCAGTTGTTGGCGGCGGCGAAATCCGCGGATATTCAACAGGTTCAGGCCCTGGTGAATAATGGGGCGGATGTGAACTTTGTGGATTCAACGGGATTGTCGATTGTTTGTACGGCGTTGATGAATAATGATGTGCGTGCGGCACAGATTCTGCAGATGTATGGGGCGGATGCGTCCAATTGTGATCGTCAGATAAAAAAGTTTAATAATAAAAACAAACCCAGGGGTGGTGGTGGACTGTTCAGCGGACTGTCGTCTGCCCAGGGGATTGGTTTAGCGGCGGCGGGGGCCGCCGTTGTTGTAGGAGGGCTGTTTCTGTTGACGGATGTGTTTGACCCAGGCAACGATAATGATGCGTCAAATGGTGGTGGCGACCGCCCAAATAATAATCCAGGTGGCAACACAGGCGGTGGGGATGTCAATGTGGCGTTTACGTTACCGGCAGGCCCAGCCGATGATGATGTAAATTTGTGGAGTTCAAACGCATATGCGTATAATTTTAACTTTATGAAAAAGTTTAATTATTTGATGATGGCGTATGGATATAATTCAATGGCGCGTGGGTATATGGGGTTGGAAACCATTCGTATCACCAGTGATAAGACGCCATTTAATTTAAGCGGTTTGCCATTCCCGGGTGACCCGTTGGAGGGTGGTAAGCCGGTTGATGTGGCAGTGGTAAGCGCCAGTGGTGTTAATGCAACAGGCAGTTTGGCAGATGGTTGGTTGAATTGGGCCGATGAAAGTCAGGTAAATGTGGCACAGGCCGCGTGCACTCAGTATGGTTCGGGGTCAACGGAATGTACAAATGCTATGGCGACTTTGACAAAGCAATCGCGAAAATTTTATAACAGAAGTAATTTAACGGATTTGACAGATTTGACGGAACGTACTGGATTTGATTTTTCGGGTCACGGTACGGTTTTTGGCGCTGCATCTGAACAAGATAGCACATCTGCCAAGGTAGTAGCAGGTTGGAAACCAGGGATTGCCGATTATTATGGTTTTGTGCCAAATGGACAATTGACGGTTTATCGTACGGGTGGCGGTCTGGCGTTGAATTCGGTGGTTGGTGCGTCCAGTAATGCAAGCGGGGCGACCGATTGGGCAAATGATGATACGTTTACATTAGATGGTGTTGAATATAAGATAACATTGGGCGATGATAGTGATTTTTCAGCGGTTGATGTGACGGATGATACAAATGTACTGACTGGGACAAAAAATGGGGTTAGTTTGAACTTTGTTCAAAATGGGACAAATTACGAAGCGTTGTTTAATGGCAATGTTAATTCTTTGAAAAAAATTGATTTGATGAATTATGCGGCGATGTTAAGTGCGGCAAAGTTGGAATCCGCAGGTGAATCTGTGGTTGGGGTTATTGCAAATCTGGCGTTAAATCCGAAAAATACAAATTTGGGTTACTTAAAAATGTCTGATTTCAAGGCT
>JAEDOP010000029.1 GCA_016301865.1 Alphaproteobacteria bacterium | reverse complement strand
CCACCTTTGTCTAATAAACGTTAATACGACTCTTTTTTTGAAATCCCTGTACGCGCCGCCAAATCAGCTGCCGCCGATTTCATAGACGTCGCCGCAATATCATTTACAATTTCTGAAATCTGCGCGTCACTCATTTTCATTTCTGGCCGTGGTGCAACCACAATAACAATTTCCCCGCGCGGTGGCATGATGTTCACCAGTTCGGCCGGATAGCCGATAATCGCCTCTTCATGAATTTTGGTAATTTCGCGCACAATTGCAATCTTGCGTTCTGGCATTACACGCGCCATGGCAGCAATTGTTGCCATAACACGATTTGGACTTTCATAATAAATGATTGTATGCGGAATTTTATTGTCATCGCGCAATTTCTTTTCGTCAAAGAAACCACAGAACGTAAATCTGTCTGTTGGAAACCCACTTAACACCAGTGCCGATATACACGCGACCGGCCCCGGCACAACAAAGACCGGCACACCAGCCGCGCGCGCCGCACGCACCAAACGAAACCCCGGATCCGATATTCCCGGCATACCCGCGTCAGACACACACGCCACCGACATACCATTTTGAATTTTTTGGATTAAATCACCCACAACATCGCGTTCATTATGTTCATGACATGAAACACGTTTCGTCTTGATATCAAAGTGCGCCGCCAACTTGCCAAATACGCGTGTATCTTCGGCGGCAATTAAATCAACATTTTGCAAAACATCTATCGCGCGCGGCGACATATCTGACAAATTTCCAATTGGCGTCCCAACAACATAAAGCCCCGTTTGCATTCGTAATCCTTTTATAGTAAAATGATACAGAATAAAATGGATTTTTCAATGCATATAAACAGATTTTTTGGATATATCACGACACTTTTAATCCTGGCGGGATGCACAGGTTCGGACACAACCACACCATCGGTCGATTGGTTTGACGAATATGAAAACATGCAGGCCGGCACACCATCCCAAATGTACGGCACACTGTCCGACGGTTATGGCACAAACGACACATCAACCGACACGCACCGTATGGCGGTATTACTGCCCCTGTCGGGCGACAGCGCCGCGGTCGGAAAAACAATCCGCACATCTGTTGAAATGGCGGTATTGCAGAACGCGCCAAAAAACCTGACGGTATCTTTCTATGACACGGCCGACAACACAACCGAAACCATTAACAACGCACTGGCCAAAAACCCAGAGATTATCATCGGCCCTGTATTTTCATCTGATGCAAAAACTCTGCGCGATACCAAGCCTGAACATCTGCCAGCGCTGTCATTTACATCGGACGCAGATGCCCTGGGCGACGGATTAATGACAATGAATTTAATGCCAACAAACGGCGTTGAAACGATTGTACGCGAAATGAAATCCGACGACGTAAAACAATTTATTATACTTGCCCCTGATTCAGAATCAGGTCGCCTGATGGCGGGAACCGCAAAAAATGCAGCAGGAATTTACGAATTACCATTGGCGGGCATATTCTATTATGAATCTGGCAATCCCAATTCAATCAAGAATGCGGCATCCGCGGCATCTATGCATAACGCACGCACCATGGCCCACACCCGTGCCCGCCAGGTTTTATCCGACATATTAACAAACGAACGTCTGACCATTGTTGAAAAATCAAATTTGAATACCCAACTGGAAAAATTAGAACGCGTCGACACAATCGGTCGCATACCATATGATGCGGTGTTATTCCTTGGCAATGGCGACGACACAAAATCACTGGCATCATATCTGCGCTATTTTGACGTACCCGCACGCGATGCACGTTTCTATGGCACAACGATGTGGGACGGTTCTGACATTGCATATGACACAACAATGATGGGCGCAAAATTTGCAACTATGCCCGACATTAATCCTGAATTTACAAATCTTTATCAACAGATTTCTGGCGATATGCCAAATCGCCTGGCGACATTTGGATATGACGCCACCAACATGGCAATTGGCATGATATATTCTGACAAATCAACCGCCGCCTATTTATTAGACCCCAGTGGCTATATGGGCACAGACGGCCTGTTCCGGATGCAACCAACCGGCGCATCTGAACGCGCATTGCGTATTGTTGAACTGGACGGTTCTGGCACACCACGTGAAATCAAACCCGCCCCATCTGATTTCATGTCACCACTGTATAATATTGAACAGCGTCACATAACACCGGCCCCCGCAATGGATTTACAAACGCCCGGCATTGACCCAGACAACTACATCCGTCTGCCCGAACGCCTTGCATCCAGTTATCGCAGCAAAACCATCGGCACAAACATCACCGTTGCCCCAATGGTGCAAAGAAGTGAAATTGTCGCCATATTACCCGAAGATGACAGCGACGCCATCCAAACCCAGAACTTTACACCAATAAAGTTGGAATCCGTATCCCGCAGTTTTATCGATGAATACGAAGTGTACGAAGATTGATATTTCTTCAAAATTGTGATATAATCTAAAACAAGCAAACAAAAGGATTTACCATGGCAGATATTGTGAACGACCGCGTTAACACCGCACAGGCCGAACTGGCAAAACGCGCCAGTGCATTAAAACGCATTGTTGCGAAATCAAAAACTAAAAAACTGGGTCCTGGATTTAACGAGGGTGTAAAAATCGTATCCCAAATGATAGAAGGTCAATCAAAATTACTGGACACTGTTGTATTTGACACCCCCAGAACAGCATTGGAACAACAGCGCAATTTAATGTTGATGACAGGAACGATGAACCAATCCGTCCAAGAAGGCATCAAATCCGCCACCGATGCAATTGATTCAATGCTTCGCACACTGGACGAAATGACACGATAATGACACACCGACCAAATGGTCGGTTTTTTTGTGGCAAACACTGGCGTGGTGGCTGACGCTCTGGCGTATCCAGCCACCCACCCTGCCAAATTAAAAACACCCCCTTTCGGGGGTATTTTTATTTCTGGTGGGAGTCAATGAACAATTTTCTAGCTACGGATTTCCTTGGATTCCTTGATATAGGATGTGATATAAAAATATTTCTCAACAAAATACGTCAAATATAGTATAATATTTACTATGACCAACCGCGATGATTACAGGAAATTTAGCCAACTATTAAATTTAATTCAGGATTTATGCCGTCCTATTGGTGGCATGACATACGACGATATAATGACAGACCTGGATTGCGGTCGCAAGACCGCAGAGCGCACAATAAAATTCCTGGGCGAACAATTTGGCGATGCATTGATTGCATCAGACGACCCGACAAATTCCAAAATTCGCAGATTTCGTCTTGATATGCCGGACGGACTGCCACCGACATATCTGCACAGCAGCGAAATTATCGCATTAAATGCAGCAACAAAGAGAATAAAAAACGAAGACATACGTTCGGCACTGCAATCGTTGGAATACAAACTAAATCGCATGTTGCAATATAAAAAGTCCACACGCGAACTGAATGATTTAGAGGCGATGGTCATGTCTCGCGCAACAACCGCCGCACCATATCCATATATAAAAACAAATGAAAAGACACTGAACGCAATTCAATATGCAATTATATCCGGCACAAAAATCTGGGCAGACCATAAAACTGAACACGCTAAGTCCGGATTGCGCAAACTGTGCCCGTTGGGCTTTTTGTATGGACACACAAACAATTATCTGGTTGCATATCGCGACGACGAACCGGATATTACACGGACATACATTCTGACCAACCTGCATAACGTGCGAAATACACGCGAACATTTTGATGCAAAAAACTTTGATATAGAAAAATATGCCACACAATCATTCGGCGCATTTCATTCCACCAATGGGCCATACGACATACAATGGCGTGCGGATGCCAGTGTTGCCGACGCTATAAAGCGATATGTATTCCATCCGACCCAGAAATTTATTCCACAATTGGATGGCAGTGTAATTATAAAAATGCGCGCCGACGGCTTTTATGAAATGTCATGGTACCTATTCCAATGGGGCGGAAAAATCAAGCCGATTGCCCCGATCGAACTGGTGGAAACGTATAACCAGTTGTTGCGCAACATCATCAACGGATAACCTAAACCATTATTCAAAACCTATAAAATCCTTATAAGTCTTTTTTGTTTTAACATAAACAGACCATTTAACTATATGTATATCACAGCCATCTTTTATATCTTTTCTTATATTTTTCACTTTTTTAACCGTTTCAGAATAGTCTTTATCTGATACAAAAAGCATTATGTTTGGATAACCATTATGTAAATTATCCACAATAAATTTTACATAATCATACAATACATTATAATCTGATATTCGTTTTTTATCCGCCAATATAAATAAATGGAATGGCACATTGGCAAAACACAATGTTTTTAGCCTTTCTGTACTACTTACTTTGGCGCGACATTCCACAACACCATCACAGCTCAGACCATTCCACTTAATTATTTTTTCTACTGTTAACGCGTTTATAAACCGCATAAAAAAGCCAGGATTATGATACCATAATGCAGTCAGGTATGTATCTATATCACTTGTCCTATAATCATACAAGCCCACATCTGCCGATTCAAATATCATTATATTTCCCCTATTGTTTCAACATCCATATACGGTGTATGAATCCGCACAGGCGCACGTCCTGCATCCGAAAACAGCGCATCACCATAACACAGCAAATTTTCTGCACCGCCCTCGCCCAGAATTGCTTTTGATTGTGCTTTGTTCTGCGTCTGAAAAGCAATGCGCACCGCCATAAAAGCCTTTATAATACCTGTAATAGTTTCTGCATTTACTTGCTCTGTCGCCATAATCAGATGAATCCCAACCAGACACGTTTTTTGTGTAATACGCGCCACATATTGTTCAAAGTCAGATTTTGATTGTTTAACCAAATCCGCAAATTCATCTATTATAACCACCATGTACGGCATTGGCGTTGCATTATTTTGATTGTAATATTCAATATTTCGCGCTTTGGATTCTCTTATTTTTTGATATCGCGCGTCGGCCTCTTTAACAATATCTTTCATCACGTCCATTGCATCACAAACGTCTGTAACAACAGGTCTGCGCAACAATTTTGAATTATTCCACGCACTAAATTCCAGCCCCTTGGTATCAATCAAAATCAAACCACACTGTTCAGGCACCAAACAATTAGTCAGTGATGCGATAACAGAATGCATAAACGTACTTTTGCCAGATCCAATACGCCCACCAATCAACAAATGTGGCATTTTTCTTAAATCCCATACCATGGCACGCCCCAAAGAATTAACCCCAGCCACAATCGGTAACATTGCCTTGGATTTTCTATATGATGCGCACTCTAACAAATCAGATGCAAATATTGTCTTGCGATTTTTATGCGGAATCTCTATTACAATATCCGCCGTTCCGTGGTCAATAATGACACGCAACTCATTTTTTGCAGCAAACTTTTCCAATTCACCGAACTGGGTTCCCACCGCGACATTATAATAAACATTATCAACCACTGGCCCATGACACGATTTGACGCGCGCCGCCCCAAACCGCAATCTCATTTCTTTATCAAGCTCATCAGTATATGACATATCAGCCCCCTTTTCACATATATTAAAATCACCCCACGTCATTTTTGGACGTATATAAAAATAAAAACTACAAATAATAGGATCATTTGTTTAATATGCCAAAAGGAAGCAAAAAAAAGGAAGAAACAATGAACAACAACGAATCTCTGAAAGAAAAATTAAACACCCTGCAAACCCTGGCGGCAGATGCATTAGTTTTACGCGGTCAAACAAAAGGCGAACATGATGGAAATTTTTTAAAAATGATTTTTCATGGCAAGAAATGGAAAGACACTGATTTGATGTTGAAAGTAGAAATGTTGGCAAAAATATATTCTGTTGCACGAACAACAGGAACAAAAAAAGATAAAAAAAAGAATGAATATTTAAAAGAAAACCTAAAAAATTTATTGGATAACAATGAACACCACACAACCGATTTATTTAACTCGTATAAAACAAATTACGAAATAAGCGAAGAACTAGGAAAAATTCTCCTGGATAAATCATGTGGTTCTCGCGAGAAAAACGGGGAAACAAATACAATCATTTCGCTGTTATCAAAGTACGGATATTATATCACCAACTTTCAATTCCCAATATATGATAACTTTGCCAGAAAAGGAATAACCGCACTATTTAAACAGGATGAATTTAAAGCGCTGTTTAAAGAATGGAAAAAATCACACCAACAAATAGAGTTAAAAAAAGAATTAACATTCTTTTATAAATATAGCGCGTTATTAAACAAATGCAGCGGTCTACCCAAAACGCAAAGAATTGATTCCCTGGACGCGTTTTTCTGGCTGTATGGGATTATGCAATCGACTCAATCGACAAATCTGGCAAATAAGACATTCTGGTGGAGTGGCACCTGTGGTTATGTCGGCGATGATAGATTTCAGAAGTGGTATCGGGACGCAAAAAAACTAATGTCCTAAAAATAAAACATTCCCTTGTAATTATCAATCACAAGGGAATACATATATATCTAAGACCCTGTCAATTCTACGATTGTTCAGTTATATCTACATCTTTCTATTTTTACAAGTTCGAAAATTGGTAAAAAATAGCCTATTCCGCCGACAATACTTTCAAACCACGAAAAGCCTTGGAAACACAAAGAAAAACGACCGTTTTTACAACGGTCGTTCAATGTGGTGGGAGTGGCTGGATTCGAACCAGCTCAGGCTTAAGCCAACAGATTTACAGTCTGCCCCGGCTCTCCAACTCCGGCGCACGCCCGAACTTATTCGCCACATGCTCTTGTTTGTGGCTTGCCACACGAAGCTCTGGCGAAGTGTGGTGCGGGCAGCGGGAAACCGAGCGCATAAGAACACAATGAGTTGCGTTATTAGCAACGAATTGATGTTCGCGTCGCAAGGTTACCCAATTCAACTGCTCTCACCTTATCCCTTGGTGCGGGCAGCGGGAATCGAACCCGCATTTCAAGCTTGGAAGGCTTGCATACTAGCCTTTGTACTATGCCCGCAACAAATTCAAAGCTCAATGATTATATAATAAATGAAATAAAAATCAAGTGATTATTGCGCGCAATCAAAAATGCCAAAAAATCCTAGACAACCGCCACAATCCATATGATATAATTTAAACACAAACAATAAAATCAAAGGGGACAAATATGAAAAAGACTTCTTTATTTGCATTAATCGGTGTTTTATTTGCTGGCGTGGCATCTGCTGACTTTGCGGGTCCAAACGCACCGGCGGCAACTGCGACAAACGCACGTGGTGGTTTTGTCAGCGGTGCCGAAACAATCGTCACTGTTAAACAGGTAAACGAAATGCGCGACGATGTACCTGTTATTATCCAGGGCAAAATTATCCAGCGCATGGGCGATGAAAAATACCTGTTCGAAGATTCAACCGGTTCAATCACAGTTGAAATCGATGACGACAATTGGCGCGGCCAGACCATCAGCCCAACCGACACAGTAAAAATGTATGGCGAAGTTGACCGTGGCATTTTCAGCACTGAAATCGACATCGACTATGTTGAAAAACTGTAAAAACCAACCCGCCAACCGGCGGGTTTTTTTATAAAAAATTAAAATAAAAGATAATGGTATAGATAAACGGGTTGGAAATGGCGTAGTGTACAGA
>JAEDOP010000028.1 GCA_016301865.1 Alphaproteobacteria bacterium | reverse complement strand
GCATTCTGGTAATATTCCCCGAAGGCACACGCGCAAAACCCGGGCAACAGATTCAGTTAAAAGGCGGCCTGTTGTTCCTGGCACGTCACCTGAAATTACCGATTTTACCGGTTGGCACAGACACGGGGCTATATTGGCCAAAACACGGTCGCATCACCCCTGGAACAGCCACGATAACATTTGAACCAATTTTACCCAGCAAGGCATCGCTGGATGAAATCAGCGAAGCAATCAACCGCCACAGCGCATAAAAATAGAATAATTTGTTCTAAAAACAAATCATTATAATTTATTTACACCAAGGTTGGCGTTTGCCACCGCTATACGGGCGCGCCAGCCCAGAATCTATCATAATCTGCCCAACATCGCGCCCATCGGGCAAAATCACATTGGCATTTATTCGCCCCAGATATTTATCATCTTTGATATTTTGCAAATCAACGACCGTTCCGCGCGGTATTATTGTCGCCAACAAATCACGCGCACTTTGTGCCATAACCTTTTCTGCTGTGCATTTACCACTTATTTCGGGCGTATCTATATTAATCAAACGCACCCGAACCGTTATTTCAACATCCGTATCCAGCATTACACCCGCCGAAAAAGTGTCGCCATCAAAGTGATAGTCCACAACCGCCGGCACTGCATTTGCCACCCCAGACATAAACATACACAGTATAAAAAATAACAAATTTTTCATGTTTCCTGTCTCATATCTCATGTTTCACCATAAAAACCGCCCAACGGGCGGTTTTTATGGTAATCGTGGCGACCATGTCGGTTCCAGCCCATTAACCCCATCGGGCAATTCAATATCATATATATTTTGCCCGGTAATATCTACACTGCGAATATGACTGATTCTTTCAATGCCATCAATCGCCTTTTCTGTTTCATAGTAGACGATACGCCGTGAACCAGGGGCCCATGAAGGTGCCTCCATAAACCAACCGCCGGCCAATATTTTTTCATTCCGCCCCTGGGGATTCATAATACCGACATAGAACGTATCATCTGCTATTTTTGTAAATGCGATAAATTGACCATCTGGCGACCATGCCGGTGTCGCATACCGCCCCGCCCCATACGTCAGACGTTCCACCGCCCCCGTTTCCAAATCCAAAACATGAATCTGTTGACGTCCCGACCGATCAGAATTAAACGCCATCTTTTTACCATCTGGCGAATAAGATGGACTGGTATTAATCGAATTACCAAACGTCAACTGACGCAATTCCTTGGTCTCGATATTATATTCATAGATATGTGTAATACCCTTTTTAACCAGCGATATCGCGACCCGCGTACCATCTGGTGAAAAGCGTGGCGCAAAGTTCATGCCACCAAATTGCCCCAATCGACGCTGTTCCCCAGTATCCAGGTCCAAAGACCACACCATTGGATCATCATTATAATATGACAAAAATACAATCGATTGCATATTTGGCGAAAAATGCGGCGACATAACAAATGTATCCATATCGGAAAGATAGCGCATTCCATAGCCGTCCTGGTCCATAATTGCCATACGTTTAACACGCTTATGTACCGGCCCTGTTTCGGCAATAAACACAATCTGGGTATCAAAGTATCCAACTTCGCCGGTCAAGCGTTCATAAATTGCATCCGCCATAATGTGCGCCAAACGACGCGCCGACTGACGCGATGCAACCAGTGACTGCGCTTCTATCTGTTCGCGACCATCAACATCCCACACAAAGAATTCAAGTTTATATCGATTGTCCGATTCCGCCGATAATTTTGTCTGAACCAGCACCTGGGTTTTGATTGCATCCCATGATTTAAAATTCGGCATTTCATGCATTTTTACATACTCTGGAAACGCATCATGATTTACAATTCGAAACAATCCGGTACGTTTTAAATCGCTTTCCACCACCTCGCGTATCATGGTGGCATCTTTGGAACGAACGTCACCAGACACTTCAAATTTTTGCACAGCAATTGAAATTGGATTTGCAGCCCCTGCAACAATATCAACCTTTAATTCAGCGCGCGCTGGCAAAACCATAACCAACCCCAACGCAAACAAAAGTAATTTTTTTAACATATAAAACCCTTCCTTAAAAATACATACGTCAATTTTATATGCAGAATATTCAAAAATCAAACCCTATTTGCTAATTGCTCTTTGCGGTTTGCGCATTGATTTACACCCGCCCACACACCCCACAACACAACCGTAATTACAGACGTAAATATATTTGTATTGACAATTGTATTTACATTGGTATAGTGCATTGTAATGACCGCGGTATTGTGGTCGGTATAGAGGATTGTCCATGCCAAACGTTATGCAACAATTGTTCATTATGAACATCGAAACATTGTTAAAAGAATACGCCGCATACAAGGCGTTTAACAAATCAGACTGTGTCATCAACATGCGCATTCCGCGCCCCATCCTGGACAAAATCAAGGAACTGGCCGACACACAACACGTCCCCTATCAATCACTGATATCATCTGTTTTATATTCGCTGGCCAATATCGAAGACGGCAAATAACCCCAAAGGAAACACCCATGGCATTACCAAAAAAATCCGTCATATTTGAAACCCTGAATGCCAAACGCCACCGCATTGACGAAGACACCCAATTCAGCCTGTTCCCAGATTTATGTACCGACACCCCAACCATACACAGTGAATATTGGTATTATTCAGATTTACACAACCTGTTTGGCGAACACTATTTTCCAATTGCACCAAACATGAACGCACACGCGTGGGAAAATCTGGCAATGCCAGTTCCACAGAAATCAAATCGCGCAACACCACAACTGGTACGCACAGACCTGCAATTCTATGACGGACACGTCGCAACCATTCGCCATGAATATACACTGGACTGCAACACATCCAAAAATGCAAAAGATCTGCGCCTGTCACGCTATGCATGTTGGTGCATGTCACGCAACAAACCCGCAATGATATTTTCGCGCACATATTTCATTTCACCGATTATAAATCCACACATGAAATTTAACGACATGAAAAATTTATCGTACCAATTTGCCCGCGTCCACCTGCGCGAGCAATTAACCAGATACGAAAAAATTATCGCCGGTATATTAAAGAAATACAATGCCGACTATCGCAAATTCAACCACGCGATGACACGCGCATTCTTTTATAACTCTACCGCAAACGATTTAAAAGAAATGCATCGCATACAAATCAAACCGAACGATCCATTGGCAAACTATATGGGGGCCGCCACATTAAACGCCCGCATAAACGCGATACATAACGCAATTGAACATTTCAAGCGCACCCCCAAACCAAATCTGGCCACATTTGAACAAATCCTGTATCATGAATTGACCAACGCCCGCGTTCGCGAAATTCACGACACATCAATCAGCCCCGAACAAGATATTCACCCCACCCCCGTATCCCAGGTTCAATCACAATTAATGCGCACCGAACGCGATTTCATATTAAAATACAGCAACGAAAAAATAAGATAAAATACACAAAAAGTAAAAATCCCGCATTACGCGGGATTGATTTTAATTTCCAAAGAATTGTGGCACACAGTTCATAGGCCCACCTTCACCTGTCATGGTCATAAAGATGCTCAACACTGTACCAATACCAAACAACAGGATAAACCCAATCAACATTGGGATACCCTTGTTTTTCACTTCATCGGTTGGATTAATCGCCTTGCCACCGGAAATATAACCCCATGCCCAACCGGCAATCGTGATACCCGCGCCAACAAATGCCAAAGTCTGAATAATTTCAAAAATATCAGCAAACTTTTCCGCCAGCATACACAACGCATCATTTGCACTACCCGCCGCCATCGAAGATGACACAGACGCCATTACACCAATAATTGCAAAATTCAATCTTTTCATCAGTTTTTTCATATAGAACCCCTTTACCTTTTCCAACATTTTATCACAAAAATAACCACATTTCAAATAATATAATTACCCCCCTTGCACTTGAAACAAAAAAATTAAAGATAATGGTATAGATAAACGGGTTGGAAATGGCGTAGTGTACACAAACGTACATGAGCCATTGCCAACCCGCTTTAGATATGCCATTATATTTAATTTTTTTATTTTGCCCGTTCGACGTATTCTAACGTTTCAGTATTTACAACAATCTTTTCACCCTGTTCGATAAATAACGGAACCTGAACACGAACACCATTGTCCAAAATGGCGGGTTTACCACCACTGGACGATACAGTCTGACCCTTTAATGCCGGTTCTGTTTCTTCGACAATTGCGACAACAGTTTTCGGCAACGAAATAGAAACAGGCTGACCTTCGACAAAGTTCGCCTTGACCACCATTTCCGGTGCCAAGAATTTCATAGATTCACCCAGTGAATCCACCGGCATTGTAAACTGTTCATAATCAGACAGATTCATAAAGAACGCATCCGTTCCATCAGCATACAGATACTGACAATCAAAATCTTCGACCATCAGTTTTTCAACCTTGTCTTCGGCACGCCAACGATCACCACCCTTGTTACCCGAATCAATATCGCGCAGGTCGGCCTGAACAAACGCGCCACCTTTGCCTGGTTTAACCTTGGTAATCGATGTTACAGAATAACGTTTACCGTTATGCGAAATCACCCAACCCACACGCATATCATTTGCAATATAAGATGCCATTTTTAATACCCCTTTTAATTAATTGATTTGATTATAAAAATATCCAACGCAAACGCAAGCAATTATTGCATTTCGCGTTTTTTTGCCCAGTACCGGTCAATACTGTCCATAATCAACTTGTCCGCGGTTGCGCGATCCGCCCAACCCATTACTTTGGACCACTTGTTAGGTTGCAAATCCTTGTAATGCTGGAAAAAGTATTCGATTTTAGAAAGCAGAATTTCCGGCAACTGTTCAACAAATTCTGTCTTTTCGTAATATGGGTCAATCTTGTCGCGTGGCACACAGATAATTTTTTCATCACCACCCGCCTGATCTTCCATCAACAGCGCCCCGATTGGACGCACCTCAATCAACACACCGGGACGCAGTGGCGAATTACACACAACCACACAATCCAACGGATCGCCATCGTCGCCCAACGTTCCCGGAAAATAACCATAGTTCGCCGGATACGCCATTGGTGCATGCAAGATACGATCAACCTTTAACATACCGGTTTCTTTATCAATTTCATATTTCACATGTCCATTTTCTGGAATCTCAATAATCGCATTCATTTTTTTTGGCGGCATTTTACCTGGCGCCAAATTTTCCAATGTCATAAATAACCTCTTTTATTTTTAGTTGACAAATTCTATCATAAAAAAATGCAATTGCAATGTATTCAGACAAATAAAAGTTTAGCCAGGTCTGCCCGTCGACCAAACAAAGAGCAATGAACAATGCGCAAAGAAAAAACGTTATTCCTGCTTGATTCCACCCACGCACGGAATGCTTGCGCGGGACTCGGGACTGGTACAACAAGTCTTAATATCAATTGCTCTTTGCTCTCTGCCATTTGCTCTTTAATTAAAAATCCCCCAATCGGGGGATTTTTAATTACTACATTCTCATTGGCATTAAGACATATAATGCATCCGTATCTTTATCAATTGAATTGATTTTTGTTGGCGCCAAAGGATCTTGCATTTCCATCTGGAACTTTTCGCCTTCGACCTGGCCGGCGACATCCAACAAGAACTTTACATTAAACACAACTGTGAACGAACTGTCACCATTATACTCAATATCCAATTCCTGGGTCGCAGTACCTGCATCTGGGCTGGACGCATTAATAACCAATTTATTCATACTAAATGTCAACTGAACCGATTTTGTTTTATCAACACTGGCAACTGAAACCAAGTCAACCGCATTAATAAACTGTTTTCTGTCCAAAATCGCAATCTTGTCATTACCCTTGGGAATAACAACGCGATAGTTTGGATATTGCGCATCAACCAATTTGCTGGTCAATGTTGCAGAACCAACCGTAAAGCGCGCCTTGGTATCAGACAATTCAACCAAAACATCATCGACATTGGCATCTTCCAACAATTTAGACAATTCACCAATCACACGACGTGGTAAAATAACCGACGGCATATCCACACTGCCCACTGGGGCCGGCATCGCACACAACGCCATACGCTGGGCGTCCGTCGCAACCGCCGTCAATTTCTTTTCTTCGCCTTCATCTGCGATATGGAAATAGATACCCCCCAAATGATAACGCACATCATCTGTTGGAATCGCAAATTTTGTCTGGTTAATCAAGTGTGCCAAATCCCCGGTTGTCATCTGGAACTTTGTTGTCAAATTACTGCCCGCCATGGCTGGGAAATTTTCCGCCGGCAATGTTGGCAAACGGAACACCGCACGCCCACTGGACACAACCAACTGGTCGCCAGACTGTTTAAACGAAATCTCGGCATCATCTGGCAATTTGCGGACAATATCATACAACATCTGAACCGGCACAGTAATCTTGCCCCCCAGAGTAATGTCGGCCGCCACATGTTCAACCAATTCCAAGTCCACATTTGTTGCAGACAAAATCAAATCGTCTGCAGCCTCTATCTTGACATTCATCAAAATCGGCAAAGTCGCACGCTTTTCCACAATCGACTGCATATGCCCCAGCGCACGTATCAAAACCTGACGAAACACTGAAAATTCCATTATAACACTCCTGTTTCCTTATATGTATTTGTGTATCCTACACTCTTTTACCCACACTTTACCAAAAAAGCCCGATTCGGTGCAAGACCTAAAAAAAACACCCCAAAAAGATAAAATCGTACCCCATACCCCTAGCAGCGGAGCAGAAATAAATTAGTGCGCCAAATCAATCCAATCAAACATTTTTCTTTCTTTTTCATTCTTGTTTTAATACCGAATTAACCAATTCTGCCATGGGCGTCCCCATCCATTCTGGATCATCATGATACAGTGGCGCACCACGTTCCATAGCCGTTTCACACGGCTTTCCATCCGCTAACCAATTTTCCAACAAATCCCCCGCGACCAATCCAATACCCGTTCCCGCGACCAATCCAATCCCGCCTGTAAACGGTGTCAACAACAACCCCAGTCCCGTTGCCGATGCAACCTTGCCCGCAACGGCGGCGCCACTGATTCTGACCGTTGGTTCTGCCAAACTGCCCGTTAATTCAATTGAATTAGCAACATTGCCCGTCAACGACAACTTTAACCCGCGCACCGGCACAGTCGTCAATGCTAATTTCATCTCCTCGCCCCCTAAATCCAGCATTCCCGCCAACCGGATATTAATCGCATTTGTTTCAATCGCCACACCATTTTGTGTTTCAAAAACACCATCACGCAACTTTACATTTATCGCCACACAGGAAATTTTTATCTGATTATGCTTCTTTCCAGAACTAAACAAATCCTGGACACTATGTCGCAACGATGTCAAGAAATCAGTCCCATACATATATGACACCAACGCCGAATGCGCATATCCCGGTGCAACAGAATAAACATAAACAGGCCCTGTTATTGTCTGCATAATCTGGGATAAATTCTGACCGTTGGCCCGGACATAGAATTCAAAATTCACCGGCAGTTCGGACAAGAAATCCGTTTTATGAACTTCTTTTAAAATCTCGCCTACATAAACGCGTTCCCCTATTGCCCCCGACTGCAACCGGTATCGTCCGTCATCATCAATATCCGCATCAATTCCAACATCAACACTTCCATCGGCAACAGATGCACCCAAATCAATCCGCGCATGATTTTCACGCAAATCCACAGACAAATCTATATCCTGAATATTCAAATCCTGGTAAACAATCAGATTTCCCAATTCCAAATGCACCTTGGCCGTACGCCCCAACAAATATG
>JAEDOP010000027.1 GCA_016301865.1 Alphaproteobacteria bacterium | reverse complement strand
ATAAAATCGACCTGCCCGAGGCAAACGCCATGCGCGTCAAAACCGACCTGTTGCAACAGGAAGTTCAGGTCGAAGAAATGGGTGGCGATGTCCAATGTGTGGAAATTTCCGCAACCAAGAAAATCGGCCTTGATAAACTAGAAGAAGCAATTTTATTACAGGCCGAAATGATGGAACTGAAGGCGGATGCCGATATGCCTGCGGTCGCATACGTTGTCGAAGCAAAAATGGAAAAAGGTCTGGGCGCGGTCGCAACAATTCTGATGCGCCAAGGAACTTTGAAAATCGGTGATGTGTTCGTCGTTGGCGAAACATTTGGTCGCGTACGTGGTCTGATTAATTCGGCCGGCGAACGTGTAAAATCAGTTAAACCGGGCCAGCCGGCGGTTGTGCTGGGGCTGAACAGTGTCCCGGGGGCCGGTGACCAACTGCGCGTTATGGAAAACGAATCCCAAACCCGCGAAGTCGCCGCATATCGCGCACAACAGGCCAAGGACAAAGCAAACGCAGTCAAACGTTCATCCCTAGAAGAATTGTTTGCCAAACGTGATGAATCCAAGAAGTTAATCCTGCCAATTATCCTGCGTGCGGATGTTCAGGGCTCGGTCGAAGCGATTTCGGACATGGTCAAAGAAATCGCCACTGACAAGGTTGGTGTTGAAATCTTGTCGTCTGGCGTTGGCCAGATTACCGAAGGTGACATCCGCCTGGCAACTGCATCGGGCGCGGTAATTATTGCGTTTAATGTCCGTGCGGATTCTGTGGTTCGTGATATGGCGCGCAACAACGGCGTTGATATTCGCTATCACAGTGTTGTCTATCGCATCTCAGACGAAATCAAAGAAATCCTGTCGGGTAAATTGGCGCCGGAAAAACACGAAACATTTATCGGCTATGCAGATGTTATCGCCTTGTTCACCGTGGGCAAGGGCATCCGCGTTGCAGGCTGTCGCATGACCGAAGGAACAATTAAGAAAGACGCGTTCGTACGTCTGTTGCGCAACAACGTCGTTATTTATGACGGCAAAATTGGGCAACTGCGTCGTGAAAAGAACGAAGTCAAAGAAGTATCTGGTGGCGTTGAATTCGGTATGTCTTTTGACAAATACAATGACCTGAAAGAAGGCGACCGTGTCGAATGCTACGAAGTCGAAGAAGTTCGCGCACAGTTATAAGAAATCCCCGCCACATGGCGGGATTTTTAATTATGGTCTTTTTTCTTAATATCTTGAAATTTGAATTTAATCTGGTACGATTTGAACCAGATTATTTTTTATAACTCAGGACGATAAAAATGAACATAGAATTGGGCAAAAATATAAATCCACGTGAAATCGAAACCAAAATCCAAGAATTTTGGGATAATAACACATTTTGGAACAATGATGTCACATCCAACAAACCATCATTTTGTATTATGATGCCACCGCCAAACGTGACGGGCAATCTGCATATGGGGCATGCGTTGGACAATGTTCTGACGGACATTGTTTGCCGTTATAAACGTATGTGTGGTTTTGATGTTTTGTGGCAACCTGGAACTGACCACGCGTCAATCGCAACCCAGTTATTGGTTGAACGTGACTTGTCCAAGCGTGGCATTAATCCACACGCATTATCACTGGATGAAAAATTAAACGCCGCCTGGACCTGGAAGGCTGACAAAGGTGGCCAGATTATGAACCAGTTGCACGTCCTGGGGGTTACACCTGCCTGGTCGCGTGAACGCTTTACCATGGACGAAGGTTTGTCGAACGCGGTCACAAAACTGTTTGTTAAAATGTATAACGAAGGCTTAATCTATCGTGAAAAACGCCTGGTTAATTGGTGCCCGAAACAGCAAACATCCGTTTCGGATTTAGAGGTTGAAACCCGTGACGAGCATGGCAAATTCTATTACTTTAATTATCCATTGGTCGGCGGTGGTGTAATCGAAATTGCAACAACGCGTCCCGAAACATTATTTGGTGACCAGGCGATTGCCGTCCACCCCGAAAATGAAAAGTTAAAACACCTGATTGGCCGTCGTGCGATTATTCCATTAACGGATATTGAAATCCCAATCATAGGCGACGAACACGCCGACCCAGACAAGGGGACCGGCGCGGTAAAGATTACACCGGCCCACGACTTTGACGACTGGGAAGTTGGCGTCCGTCACAACCTGACACCGGTGTGTATTTTAACACCTGATGCGAAATTGAACGACAATCCGGTTGTACCGACCAAATATCGTGGCATGGACAGATATGCGGCCCGTGCCGCCGTTGTCGAAGATATTCAGGCGGCGGGTCTGTTGGTAAAAATCGAAGACAAGATTATCCCAACGCCATATTCCGAACGTGCTGGTGTGCCGGTTGAACCATACCTGACGGATCAGTGGTTTGTTGATGCCGAAAAATTGGCAATTCCTGCGATTGATGCTGTCGAAAGTGGGCGGATTAAATTCCTGCCGGAACATCGTTATAACCTGTTTATGTCGTGGATGCGTGGTATTCGCCCATGGACAATTTCACGTCAACTGTGGTGGGGACATCATATCCCGGCCTGGTACGACGAAGCGGGCAACGTCTATGTCGCCGAAACCGAGGCAGACGCCATCGCGCAATCTGGCGGCAAAACATTAACCCGCGACCCAGACGTTCTGGACACATGGTTTTCGTCTGGTCTGTGGCCATTTTCAACATTAGGCTGGCCCGATGACACATTGGAATTGAAAAAATATTATCCAACCGACCTGTTATACACCGGCGCAGACATTATCTTTTTCTGGGTTGCGCGTATGATTATGATGGGCATATACGTTATGGGCGATGTACCATTCCGGACTGTGAATTTCCACGGCCTGGTTCGCGATTCCAAGGGACAAAAAATGTCCAAGACCAAGGGCAACGGCACCGACCCATTAACCGCGGTTGATAAATTTGGCGTGGATGCATTACGCTATTGGATATCAACCGCCCCAATTGGCACAGACATCCGCTATTCCGATGACGAAGTTAAGCGTGGCTCAAAACTGCTGACCAAATTGTGGAACGCGTCAAAATACGTTCTGATGAACTTATCCGATTTTGAACCGGCAACTGCGCCACAGATTCCTGTGTCTGAACGCTTTATCGAAGATCGTTGGGTATTATCTGAATTGAACCGGGCGATTGCCGAAACCCGCAAACACCTGGATAAATATGACAACTATAATTCACGTGCGGCGATTGATGCATTTTTCTGGGACATCTTCTGTGACCAATATTTGGAATTCATCAAGGACCGTTTCTGGACACCGGAAAAATACAGTGCCGAATCCAAACTGTCGGCCCAGTGGACATTGTACACTGTCCTGCGTGCGATAATTGGCCTGTATGCGCCATTTATCCCATTCCTGACCGAAGAGTTGTGGCAGAAAATCTATCAACCAACCGAAGGTGGCGAAACACTGCACCTGACATCATATCCCGATGTGAACGCTGAATATGACACCGATGTGTCAACTATGGATATTGCGCTGGAACTGTTGAAAAATATTCGTGGTCTGCGCAGTGAACGTAAAATCGGCAACGGTGCGAAACTGGAAATGTTAACAATTCCATCCAACACACCGGATGTATTACATGGTCTGATAAAATCTGCGGCGCGCGCGAATAATATTCAAACGGGCGACGCGTTGGACTTTGTTGTGGCCGAACAGAAACAGTAAAATCATTGGGGGGATTTTATGTCTGAAAAATTGATTGAAAAACGCACATTGCAGGCATATCAGTGTGATCGTTTTAGTAACGTTCGTCCATTAATTTTGATGAACGAATTACAATCGATTGCCGATCGTCACGCCGACGTTTTGGGGCGCGGTCGCACATATTGCCTGGAAAACAATGTTGCTTGGGTTGTGATGTACTATATGGTTGATATCATCGAATTACCAACCGAAGGCGAAGAATTAACCTTTTCCACATGGCCATCATGCCAAGACGCCCTGCGTGCCACGCGTGATTTTGAAATCCACGGCGCAGACGGTCGTCTGATGGTGCGTGCAACATCCCAGTGGATTTTGATTGATATGGCAACGCGTCGTCCGTTGCCGTTGGCAAATCACCTGTCGCCGGATGTGGTTGTGCCATATCGTGCATACGGATGTGCGTTTGAAAAATTCCCAGATTTTGACACAAACAAAACGCACGTTATGAAATGTCGCTTTGATGACATTGACGTGAACCAGCATATTAACAACGCTGTCTATGCGGTATGGGCAACCGAAAGTGTTGGTTATCAATATCGCGCGCAACACAAACTGCGCAAAATCAATATTAATTTTAAAAAGGAAATCAGTCCCGACACCCCCGAAATTCGTGTTGATGTCGCGATTGATGGCCTGACCACGCGTCATAAAATTTGCGTTGGCGATACCGTTCATGCGGCGGTTATTTGCCAGTGGGATAAAATCTAAAAACAAAACCGCCATACGGCGGTTTTTTGTTGTACTTAATGCTTGGCATTATTTAATCGCAACTGCCCACACGCAGAACCAATATCTGTTCCGCGTTCGCGTCTGATGCGCGTGTGAATGCCATTTTTTATCAGTATATCTTGGAAACGATGTACCGCATTACCCGATGGCGACGCAAAGTCGCGTTCATCAACCGCATTCCATGGAATTAAATTCACCATACAGTTTTTGCCCTGTAATAATTCAGACAATTTTTCCGCATATTCAGGCGTCGCGTTGTATAAAACTGTTTCACCATTTTCGTCGCGCCGCCCCAACAGAATATATTCAATCATTAACTGACGATTATGATTGTCGGTAAATCGCCATGCCGCATCCAGAACTTCGCTTAATTTATATCGATTATTAATCGGCATAATCTGCGACCGCAATTCGTCCGTCGGTGCATGCAGTGAAATCGCCAGGTTAATCGGTCGCCCCCATTCAATCAAACGGTCAATTCCCGGCACAATTCCACATGTTGAAACCGTAATACGTCGCCATCCAATCCCCATATCGCGATTTGCACGTTCGATAAAGTCGATAACATTTTCTGTGTTTTGTAATGGTTCACCTGTTCCCATAATAACGATGTGCGACACATCGCCATTGTTTGCATCACCATTTGGCCGAATTGGTTTGTCGGCGAATTTATCCGCACGCAGTTCCCATTGCGCAACCAAAACCTGGGCAAATATTTCATTTGCGGTTAAATTACGTTTTAACCCCAACAGTGTACTGGCACAGAACTTGCACCCCATTGCGCATCCGGCCTGGGAACTGACACATACGCTGTTGCCATATGTTGTACGCATCAATACGCATTCAATTTGTTCGCCGTCGTTTAGTTCCAACAAAAACTTAGTCGTTTCACCATCGGCTGATTCTAACTTAGTCACAATTTTAACCGGCAATGTCTGCGCCACCGCATCCAGTTCCCGCCGCAAATTTTCCGGAACGTTTTTCATAGACATAAAATCTGGCGCACCACGATTCAGCCATTCAAGAATTTGCTTTGCGCGAAAACGCGGTTGCCCCATATCGATTATAAATTTTTCCAGTTCCCCATCCGTCAGGTTAAAAAGGATTTTTTTCATAACTTATACCGTTCATCGTTGATAACTACGACAGCCTTGCGACGCAGTTGTTTTAACTGTTGATCTGCCATAAACATTGCCTGTTTATACACTGTATTTTGTTTAATAACATCGTCCAGGTTTTTATATTCATCTGTTTTTTTTGTTGCACACACCAACAAAACCGTTCCATCATCTGCGCGCGTGGACCATGTCATATTGGGTAAATTTGCGACCCGTTCACGTAATTCCGGGGCCAGTTCATATTGCAGTGCAGTAAATTTCTGTGGCGCGCCACCAAATGATTCGGCCATTTTAACCGCCGCATCACATGATTTTGGTTTGGTTAATTTTTGTGCAATATCCGCTGGAATATCAGTCAGACGCACAATCGTCATTTCAATTGGCAATCCATGTTCCCGTGCCAGGTTTGCCCGTTCATTTGCAATATCTTCGGCGGATACGTCAATTGTTGGCATAACGGTCCGTGCGACGATAATCTGCCATGCGATTTCCGACCGCAACGCATTACGTGCCATTTCACGTTCTGTTGCGCTTAAATCATCACCTAGATTCATTTTTTTCAGTTCTGCATCCACTGTTTTATCATCTGGCACTGCGTTAAAGTTTTGCGCATATGCTAATTTGACACTGTCATCAATAATACTTTGCAGCGCGACGCGACGATTATCGGTTGATGTCTGACCCTGGCGCGCCATTAATTTAGTACGTGCGGTTATATCCGTATCCGTGATTGGCGTGCCATTAACAGACGCCACAACCGTTGCCCCGAATGCGGGCATTATAAAAAACACAGACAATAACGCAAAAATACCTTTCATACTTTTTTCCTTTCCTTAATATTGCTGACCATTAATTGCCATACCGAATCTGAACTGGAACGTTGTTGTTCCAACATAGTCTTCTTTAATCGCGTTATCGCGACGATATTCCACCGACAGATAATAGCACGGATGGTTATAGAAAAATCCACCTGTATGGCGTTGGAACTGTTCCATTTCGATATTATAAATTGCATTCCACCGCATTGACCATCTGTTTGTCAATTGAATGCCTGCGCCAATAACAGCCTCGTTAATATCGACATTTTCACCCAGTTCTGTATTTAAATGTTGCGACCAAATATGTCCAACGTTTAAAAAGTTGCGTGCTGTCCCAATATTTGCCGATGTTTCAACATGTCGCAGTGCCAATGTATCCTGGTTCAGTCTGAAACGCGACGCCAGGTTCAGCCACTTCATATTATTATAACTAACACGCCCGACATAGTCTGACAACCCTTTGCGAAAACCTGTATTTAAATCTGTATCGGGGCGTTTTGTAAAATCATATGATTGCCCCAGGAAAATTTCAACATTATGTCCATCGTCGTTAAACGCCGCCCACCGCACGCCATAGTCTGCGTATGTGCCATTTTCCCACAAATCCAACCCAGCGAATCGATTGTCTGAAAACAGTGTTGAATCCGTCAAAATCGTTCCCGCCGAATCGTTGTTTAACGTAAATGTTTCCGCATCCATATTACGCATTACAGTTATACGTGCGCGCGGTTCGATTATCTGTGTCCAATTATTTGTTGGCTTAAACAGTGGCAATCCCCATTCCAGATACCCACTGGGTAAAAATCTGTTTTTAAATCCTGAATAAATATCCCCGTCAACCATTTCAGTATTATTGAAATGATACACATCATATCGTGCCGAAACACTGGCGGTTAATCGATTTCCGCCCCACAGTGTCCACGGTGTTGTCAAACGCGCATCCCCAATCATACGTTGTGCCGATGTCCCATCCCCAGATATCCCCAGAATATCTGCCTCAAACGTTGCGTATGTTTCACCAAACAGTGGTGTGGTCTGATGAACTGCGCGAATGTTTGGCAAAATATTGCCATCGGGTGCTGACCAACGACCGGTACTGTCACGCAGTTCCTGGAATATATGCGCATCGGCAACGACATAACTGCTTTGCCCAAACAGTTCTAATTTCGCCCCCGAATCCAAATATGGCTGGTCATCATAGAATCCGTATTTCTGCAAATATGTTTTATCAGATGCGCGTTCCAAAAATATTGTTGCCCGCGCATATTCGCCCAGTTCAATTACATCGTCGTTAAATATATGCCAACGACTTTCGCCTTCGCGATTGTGTGTAAACGATCCTTTGGTGCGGTATTCAGAATGGTCTGCATTTAATCTGTGTTCAATCTGGAACAGCGGGTTTTCCTGGGTCAGGTATGAAAATGTTACCGTCATATCATGTGTATCAGACAACGATATGTACAGCGGCACATTAATCTGAGTCCCCATCTT
>JAEDOP010000026.1 GCA_016301865.1 Alphaproteobacteria bacterium | reverse complement strand
TTAGCGGGTGTTGGCACAAACGTCGTGGTGTTCTTGCCACTGGCATTTATGGGCGGTATCGTTGGCCAATTCATGGTGCAATTTGGTATGACAGTTGTGTATCTGACACTGTTGTCATTGATGTTCTCGTTCACATTGACGCCAATGATGATTGCAAAATTCTTGCGCCTGACGGATAAAAACAATAAATCGGCCAAGAAAAAACAGACAGAATACCCCAAACCAACCAGCACCGGTTGGATGCGTCGTTGGTTTGAATTCCAGGGACGTCACCCATGGCGTGTTATTGGCATGGCGGTTGTGATATTCATTGCGTCGACAATGCTGATGAGATTTGTTGGTAATGAATTCTCGCCATCGACCGACGCGAACGAAATCACAATCACAGCGCGTGCCCCAATGGGTTCAACGTTTGAAAAATCTGAATCGATTGCAAAGCAAATTGAACACCGTCTGACCGCATTTCCCGAGGTTGTCGCTACAACTGTAAAAATCGGCGACCAAGGTTTACAGAACGTTGATATTATCGTTGAATTGGTTGATGTTTCTGAACGCGATATATCGGACAAAATGTTGGCCCAGAAAATATTGCCAGCAATTGCGGATATCGCAGACGCTGAAATTCAGATTCGTGCCGGCGAAGCGTTATCGGCTGGTGTGTCATCTGACCTGGTGTTAAACGTGTTTGGGCCGGACGATGCCAAACGCGAAGCGTACGCCGCCCAAATTATCGACACCATCAACCAGATACCCGAGGTTCAATCCGCCGTCCGCGCACAACAGTTTCCGGCCATGGAAACCCAGTTCATCCCAGACCAAGAAAAAATGAATTTCTGGGGTGTACAAAATGCGTATGCAGGCACAACGTTGCGTACTGCGTTGTATGGGAACGATGATTATAAATACAAAGAAAATGGCGAAGAATATCCAATCATCTTGGAATTTGCCCGCCCGTTTAAGAACGCATCTTTGTTTGATAACGTCTATGTAAATTCGCAAAAGGGCATGGTTGCATTATCCGACCTGGGTGATGTGAAAATGGCGCGTGCGACACCTGACATTCGTCGTCTGGATAAAAACCGCCTGACCGAAATTGACATCAATATCGGTAAATCAACAATGGGCCCAGTCCAGGCCAAGATTCAATCTGAATTAAACAAGATAGATTGGGAATACGGATATTTTGCCGAATTTGCTGGTATGTCTGAAATTCAGGGCGAAACCACCGGTGAAATCGGCCAGGCTTTCTTGTTGGCAATGATTCTGACATTTATGTTGTTGGCGGCAATTTTGAATTCGCTTGCGCATCCGTTAACAATTGCGACATCAATTTTGACCAGTTTTACAGGCGTATTTATCTTGATGTTCTTGTCTGGGGCGACAATGAACGTTGGTGCGATGTTGGCGTTTGTTATGTTGGTGGGCTTGGTGGTTAACAATAACATTTTGGTGTTGGAACCCACAATTAATCGTGTGGCAGCGGGCGAAGATATGCACACCGCCCTGTGGACTGAATTGATGGATAAAAAGAACATGGTTTTGATGACATCAATCGCAGTTATCGCCGGTATGGTTCCCCAGTTATGGTCAATCGACGGTATGAAGGTCGCAATGGGTGCGGTTATGATTGGTGGTATGTTTGCAAGTCTTGTATTTACATTCACCCTGACGCCGGCGATATTCTTTGTAATGGAACGCGCGCGTCGTTGGAAACCAAAATGGCGCAAATAAAAAATCCCGCCGAATGGCGGGATTTTTTTTGAGACATGAGACAGGAAGCATGAGACAGGAATACCACGCTAAATAAAAGTTTATTTAAGTGCCAGTGGTTAGTGGTGGCACTAAAATGTGCGGCATTTGCCGCACACATTCACTAAACACTTGCCACTAACCACTAAATTTTTATTTTCCAAAAATGAACGAATTATTTTTTGATATTTCGATAATTGTGTCCATGTCGTCATCGTCGGATGTTCGTTGACGCTTTATCTTGCCGCAAATTTCGCATTTATGTGTAATGATAAATTTATCCCCGTCGGATTCGACGGCAATTGGCGTCATCATACCGCCACATGTCGCGGCGCGGTCGCCCGGATTATTGTCCACATGACGCGACCACAAACACTTTGGGCAATGGTTTGTATATCCATTACCATGTACAACTGCGCCACAATGGGCGCAGTTAAAATCTTCGACTGTTTTTGTAAAGCCTTTCATTATATACCCAGTGCGTTGCGGTACATCTGTGTTAATTCGTCCGCTTCGTCCAGTTCATCTGGGTCCAACTTGCGCAGGCGTATCATCTGGCGAATGTATTTTGGGTCGAACCCGGCGGATTTAGCCTCGGAATAAATTTCTTTGATATCTGCTGCGATTGCGGCTGTATCTTCGTTTAATTTTTCGATACGTTCGATAATGCTTAACAATTGCTGGTTATCAATTGCGCCATGATTTGCCTGTTTCATTTCTGTTTTCCCCTTGTTTATTTATGGCAATTATGATATATCATAAATCGTAAAAATCAAGAAAACAAATTCAAGATATATCTAAGGAAACATAATGAATAAATATACAAAAATCACTGCATCGATTGGTCCAAAGTGCGAAGACAAAGAAAGCCTGACGCGTATGATTTCGGCGGGTGTTAACATGTGCCGCCTGAATTTTAGTCACGATACCGGCGACGTCCAGGGGCGTAAAATCGATATGATACGTGAAATTTCAAATGAATTAAATACACCTGTTGCGATTATGATTGATTTACAGGGCCCCAAACACCGCATTGGTAACTTTGAAACCGAAGATAAATATCCATTAACCATCGGCCAGAAATTCACATTTGACACCGACCCGACCCCGGGTGATGCAACGCGTGTCCAGTTGCCAGATGCCGATGTTTTGGGGTCGTTAAACGTTGGTGACAGAATTCTGTTAAACGATGGTAAAATTGAAATGCGTGTTGATTTTGCGTCACCTGAACGCGTTGATGCGACGGTTGTGCGCGGTACTGAAATTTGGTCACGTCGTGGCTTTAATTTGCCCGATACCGAAATCAACACATCTGTTCTGACGGCCAAGGATCGCGCAGACCTGGAATATGCAATCACCAAGAATCCAGACTATGTTGCGATTTCATTCGTGCAAAAGCCCGAAGATATTGCCGAAGTTCGTGATTTCATCACCGCGCGCAGTGCGCACCCAATTAAAATTATCGCGAAAATCGAACGTCCAAACGCGGTTGAACGCATCACGGATATCGCCGCCGCCGCCGATGGAATTATGATTGCGCGTGGCGACTTGGCGGTTGAAGTGCCATATGCCGAAGTTCCGGCAATTTCCCGTCGTATCATCCGCGAATGTCGCAAAATGAACAAACCTGTAATTGTTGCAACCCAGATGTTGGGTTCTATGGTAAACAGTGAATTTCCAACCCGTGCTGAAATTACAGACGTCGCGAACACTGCATACCTGCGCGCAGATTCAACCATGACATCCGAAGAAACAACCATTGGCATTAATCCAGTGAATGTAATTGAAACGATGTATAATATTCTGGCGCATGCAGACGCAGACGCGATTGCCAATCCTTATGATTGGTCGCGCGTGGAAAATATTCCTGAAAACGATTGGTCGCGTTCGGTTGCGTCCATGGCGTATTTGAACCGTGCGTCTGCGATTGTTGTGTTTGCGCGTGATACCATTGCTGCAACCCAGATTTCGTGCCGCAAACCCGACATCCCGGTTATTGCGGTATGTAATGAATCGGTTGTCGCGAACCAGTTGTGCCTGGCGCGTGGTGTGTTCCCGATTTATTGCCCAGAATTATTTGGTATGCGTGATGCATTTAATTCCGCCCGCCGGTTTAATATCAATATGGGTAAATTAGTTATCGTGGACGCCGATAAAATCAGTCTGCGTACATTGGATTAAAAAAATCCCCCCGCCGGGGGGATTTTTTATAAATAAAAACCGCCAATCGGCGGTTTTCTTAATTTGCCGCTGTGGCGGCCAATCTTTTACGGCCCGCTGCGCGACGACGATTCAGAACATCGCGACCACCGGCGGTTGCCATACGTGCACGAAACCCGTGTGTGCGAACACGGCGTGTTTTCGATGGTTGATATGTACGTTTTGTTGCCATGACTTCAAACCCTTGGTTTATTTCTTTTACTTTTATGATTCAAGTGTACCCGAGCAGCATCATCCGTACACCCGAAAAAATCCGTTTGTGCCCCTATTTAATCACAGGTTTTATAAAAACGCAACCTTTTTATTTAGATTTTATTAAACCGAGCTTTGCCAACGCTTCCTTTGTTAAATGATACATAAACAACGCTACAAACAGTTTATAAAACGGCAAAAACATATTGTCCATCATGAATCCTGTTTATCTTTGTTTGTTGTGTACGTTCTTACACATGCGTTCAATCCCATTGATTAATTTAATCGTCTGGTTCAGATTCCATATCTGGCACGTAAATTGTGCGCGTGCAATGCAGCAGTGACCGTATGTGTCGCGCATTTCCTGTGCACAATCGCGTGTTTCGGTTAAAATATCTTTGATTTGTCCCATACAATCTATATTATCACGAATGATGGTTTTGTCAATTGTTTTTTTGGGCTTTATTTCTTGACCAAAAGCCCAAAAATCTGCTATGTTTTGTGTGTTATAAACATAGGAAAGGTAAGTATGTCAGAAAACATTAACGAAGTAATTGAAACGCGTGTTCCCCAGTCGTCTTTGGAACACGAAATGCGGACCAGTTTTTTGGACTATGCGATGTCGGTTATCGTTGATCGTGCATTGCCAGACGTTCGCGACGGGTGCAAGCCTGTACACCGCCGAATTCTGTACGTTATGAACGATGTTGCGCCGGCGACGAAACCAACGGTTAAATCTGCGCGTATTGTCGGTGATGTTATGGGTAAATATCACCCACACGGTGACAGTTCTATTTACGAAGCCATGGTTCGCATGGGCCAGGATTTTTCTATGGGCGAAATGCTGGTCCAGGGCCAGGGTAACTTTGGTTCGCGCGACGGGGACAAGGCTGCGGCCATGCGTTATACCGAAGCACGCCTGTCGAAACTGGGTGCGTCGTTAATGGAAGACATGGACAAAGACACTGTTGACTGGCAGCCGAACTTTGATGGCAGTTTGCAAGAACCGGTTGTCTTGCCAACCAAGTTTCCAAATTTCTTGGTGAACGGTGGTTCGGGTATTGCGGTTGGTATGGCAACAAATGTACCGACATATAATTTGGGTGAAATTTGTAATGGTATTTTGGCAATATTGGATAATCGCGATTTGTCTGATGATGAATTGTTCACGATTATCCCTGGGCCTGATTTTCCGACGGGCGCGATGATTATGGGGCGTGCCGGCGCGTACAAAGCGCACACAACCGGTCGCGGTTCAATTATCATCCGTTCAAAAACACACATCGAAGATTTCCGTGATCACCAGGCGATTATCGTGGATGAAATCCCGTACCAGGTTAACAAGGCGCAAATGATTATCAAAATCGCCGAATTGATTAAGGATAAACGTATCGAAGGCATCTCGGAAATTCGTGACGAATCATCCAAAGAAGGTCTGCGTATCGTTATTGAATTAAAGCGCGACGCAATTGCGGATGTGGTCTTGAATCATCTGTTCCAGTACACAGAAATGCAGACCAGTTTCCCTGTTAACATGATGGCGTTGAACCGTGGTCGTCCAATGTTATTCAATGTTCGTGGTGTTCTGGATGCCTTTATTGAATTCCGGGCCGAGGTTATTCGCCGTCGCACAATCTTTGATTTGAACAAGGCGCGCAATCGTGCCCACACATTATTGGGGCTGTCTGTTGCGGTTGGCAATCTGGACGAAGTTATTGAACTGATTAAATCCAGTCCAAACCCAGACATCGCCCGCGAAGCGTTGATTTCCCGTGGTTGGCGTGCGTCGGACATTGAATCATATATCCAATTAATTGACGACCCGAACACAGAATACAAAGATGGCATGTTCTATATGTCCGAAGATCAGGCCCGTGCAATCTTGGAATTGCAACTGCATCGTTTGACCGGCCTGGAACGCGACAAAATCCACAATGATTTGACGACATTGGGTGCAACGATTCGCGACCTGTTGGAAATTTTGGGCAGTCACGAACGCATCATCCAAATCATTCGCGACGAAACCACGTCTGTACGTGACAATTGGGCGTCCCCACGTCGTACAGAAATTTCTGACGCAGAAATCGACATTGATATCGAAGATTTGATTGCCCGTGAAGATATGGTTATTACTGTGTCCAACACAGGATACATCAAACGCGTTGCGCTGGATACATACCGCGCCCAGAAACGCGGGGGCAAGGGTCGCAATGCCATGGCAACCAAAGACGACGACTATGTGGTCCAGGTGTTCGTTGCAAACACCCACACACCATTGTTGTTCTTTAGTTCACTTGGTATGTGCTATAAATTAAAAACCTATAAATTACCCGAAGCGGCGGCCGCCGCCAAGGGACGTCCACTGGTCAACCTGTTGCCACTGGAAAACGGCGAAACGATTACCGCGATTTTGCCTGTCCCCGAAGAAGATGTTGCCCGCGTCGCTGAATCTGGGGTTGAACATTATCTGATGTTCGCGACCGCGTCTGGTACGGTGCGTCGCAATCGCATGTCTGATTTTGATTCAATCCGCGCCAATGGTAAGATTGCGATGAAACTGGACGAAGGTGACAGTTTGATTTCCGTACTGCCATGTAATGATGCCCAGGATGTATTCTTGGCAACATATCGTGGCCGCGCGATTCGATTCCCTGTGCCTGAAATCCGTGTGTTTGCCGGCCGTAATTCAACCGGTGTTCGCGGTATCACATTGGACGCAGACGATCGTATTATCGGCATGGCGATGTTGAATCGTGGCGAATCTGATTCGGCTGTTCGCGCAGCGTATATTAAGCAGTCGCGTGCCGCCCGTCGCGCCGCCACCGGCATCGAAGAAGAAGCGTCCACCGACGAAGAAGAAACAACAATCGTTCTGGACGATGCGAAAATGGCCGAAATGGCATCCCGCGAAGAATTTATTTTAACAATTTCTGAAAACGGATTCGGCAAACGCACCAGTTCATATGAATATCGTCTGACACATCGTGGTGGTGGCGGATTTACAAACATCAAACTGGGGGGCAAGAATACCGCCGTTGCAGGTTCGTTCCCGGTTATTGATGACCAAGATATTATAATGGTAACCGATGGTGGAAAAATCATCCGTACGCCAGTGTCTGATGTTCGTATTGCGGGTCGTTCAACGGCGGGTGTAACCTTGTTCCGCACTGGCGATAATGAAAAGGTTGTATCGGCCATTTCAATCGAACGTGCATCCGACGAAGAATCCGCGGAAACGGATACGGTTGTGTCTGAATAATTGGGGGTGCCGGCATGGAAAATACAAATGAATACTTTTCATCGATAAATGAAGTGTCCAAGCGTTTAAACGTGCCGGCGCACACCCTGCGCTATTGGGAAAAGCAATTTCCAGTCGCCATTCGCCCAACAACGGGGGCGGGCGGTCGTCGGTATTATCGTGCAGAAACAGTTGAAAAATTAATTGTTATCCGCGATTTGTTGCATAAACACGGGTTGACAATCGCGGGGGTAAAAAAATTAATGCGTGATGGGAATCTGCCGACCAGTGCGGACGAATTACTGGCCGGTGAATCGGCCGTTACCCCCAATGTGGTTGTCGCGCCCGCACCAACAGACGGCAATAATGATCTGGATTTAGCAATCGGATTACTAGAATCCGCAAAACAAATTTTACAATAACCCACCCATACGACCCGTTTTGTTAGATAAATAAAAGTTTATCTACGTTTGCCCGTTGGGCAAACAAAGAGCAAATAGCAAAGCGCAAAGAGCATCCGTCTGTGCACAGCACAGCCGAGATAAAAAATTAATATTAAGACGCGTCATACCGGCGCAGGCCGGTATCCATTGTGTTCTGCGGACTTTGTCATTTGCACTATGAAACAATAGACCCCGACCTAGTATCACCCACAAAAATTTTCAATTTTTGCGGGGCCCGAAGTCGGGGTGACGGCTTTCTTTTT
>JAEDOP010000025.1 GCA_016301865.1 Alphaproteobacteria bacterium | reverse complement strand
AATGCCTCTTATCAAAACATCTCTCTGACGACAGTTAATATATACCACAAAAAACTTTTTGTCAAGTCTTATTGCGCTATATTTTTACTGTTCGCAACCATATTCGCCACATGTTTGGGCCGAATATTCTTCTACTTCAATTGCCACTGGGACCGGTTTAGGGTCTTCGGTATAGTGAACTTCCTTGACAACACGCACACGACGATTTGCCGCATTCGGTGTATTATCCGGCGTTGGCACAGCCAACCCTTCTTCCCCCGCCGACACAGCAACAATCTGACTGGCCGGTATACCGTATTTAATCAGCATTTTTTGCACCGCTTCGGCACGGCGACCACCCAACGCATAATTATAGTTCGCAGTCCCCATTGTATCGGTATGTCCAACCACAGAAACCTTGATGTTTTTGTTTTCCTGGGTTGCATCAACCAATTGCTTAATCAGTTCCTGATATTCCGGTTTAATCGTCGCCTTGTCGAAATCAAAGCGCACTTCAAACACCTCTTCCATAACATGCTGGGTTGGTTCTAATGGAATCTGCTGAACCTTAATCATAGTCTTTTCGCCCTGGGCCGCCTGAATCTGATCCAGGCGCGAATTAACCGCCGCCAATTCAGCGCGCATTGCCATCATCATATTAATAAATTCTTCACGCGAAACCAATTCATCGCCAATCATCGGAATCGGTTCTGGGCACGTCAGATTTGGTGAACAATCTGGGCATTTCTGACATTCCTGACACTGCTGGCACTCTTGACATGTTGGGCACGCCTGGCACGCCGGACACACCGGCGCCGGCTGTTCTTTTTCAGTCACAACAACCGCAACTGTTGGCGCATTCTGACAATTTCCATCACCATGATTACAGGTGTGTTCATGACTTTGTGCCTGCGCCTGACATTCTGTATCGCCCAACGGACAATCAACCGCCATCAAGCGATTTCCACTGTTGTGAACACTGTTATCATTTGCACTTTTTGAAATTGTTTTGTCGCCACCATAGATATTCTGATTAAACACCATCGGTTGAACCGGCACCGGATTAATCAAGTGTTCCGGCACATTAACATTATTAACGATAATAACCCCTTCGCGCGCCTGGGCCGCCCCACGCACAGACTTCATATCGCGCGTTTCTGGATAGTATGTTCCGGCAACACGCTGGGTCGTTGTTTCGACAACGGTTTCACCATTGGTCGCGACAACTGTTTCATTTGCAACAACCCCGGTGCTTTGCTTTTTTACGACTTTACCACCCTGGCAATCGCGCAACGCAACCAAGGTTTTATTAAATCTGTCCTTGCACTGATTGGCGGTTGCAATCTGGCCACTGGCCGACGCAGACAGCCAACAATCAAATTTTGCCTGGGCTTCGGCCGCTAATTCTGGATTAGTGTACGTGGCATCATTTTTCAATTGTTCCATCAAATCATTATATGCTGTATACAGATCAAACGATTCCTGGTCATTTTCCACCGGCCAATTTTCCAAGGATTCTGGGAACGGCACTTCGCCACTGAACGCGGCCACCGCTTTGTTTGCGAACAATTCGCCCATATCGGCATATCCACTGGTCCGCGCATTATAAATTGCATACGACCGATAATTCATCGCCAATTGATTTAAAAAAGAATCCTGATGTGGTGCCGAATAAACATCCAACGCTTCGACATAGTCAACAGTTGGCGTTGCGGCCACACCTGTATACCCCGTCACATCGCCGCCCGACCGCGCACACGCCCCAATCGCCATGACACCCGCCAGCACCAGCATACGTGAAACAACCCATGTCGCAACATCAGATTTATATTTCATGCCAAATTCCCTTCTTTCTTTAATCCCCACTATTATACGATTTTTGATGCATTTAGTAAAGCAGAAAAAAACACCACCCTGCCCATACAAACAGAACCGCCATCTGGGCGGTTCTTACTATCTTCCTTTCAGGATTCTTGCTTTATTTTTATCCCACTCGCGCTGTTTTATGGTTTCGCGTTTATCGACCTTGTTCTTGCCATAGCCAACCCCCAACAAAACCTTTAATTTGCCACGATTATTAAAATACAATTTCAATGGCACAATTGTTGCGCCCTTTTCCTGTAATTTTCCAATCAGTCGATTAATCTGGCTGCGATGCAACAGCAACTGGCGACTGCGACGTTCATCAAAGTTCACAATTCGTGCTGCGGTTGGCAGTTTCTGAATTTCCACCCCAGCCAGCCATAAATTATCCCCCCGGCGTTGAACAAACCCATCAACAATCGTCACCAGTCCATACCGAATTGACTTAATTTCCGCCCCTGTCAGTGAAATCCCAGCCTCTATTGTATCTTCAATAGAATAATTGAACCGCGCCTTGCGGTTTTCTGAAACCTGTCCTGATTTAATAATTTGTCGTACCATAATGCCCCGATTTTATACCAGTCCTACAAAAAAAGCAATACCCCACTAAACAAAAGTTTAGTCCAGGGTATCCCTTAAACCACCCGTGAAAATACAGATTTTTTATTTTTCCATATCATCCAGTATTTTATTCAGCAGCCTTACCGAACTGTTTGCACATCCCCGCCCACGCCACGTTAGCAATTCTTCGCCTGTTTTCTGGTCAGCAATCGACACATTAAAATTCCACCACCAAAATCCGTTAAAAATACACCACATTGGATGAAATTTTTCAACACGTTCAGACGTTTTGATTATATATCGCACATCGTTTGGTATAATATTTTTATCAACGTCAATACTGCTTGCACCATCATGTACATTTTCATTGGAACTTGCTTTGCCGACAACAACATTGTATCCACGCGACTCCATAGTTTCCTTAATGCTGCGACGCATTGAATACCCACCACGATCGGCATAAAACACTTCATCAGTGTCCAGCGTACTGGGCTTCATATAGACACTGTTGCACGCCGTCAACACCACCAATCCACAAAGCAAACAGACCAAATTCCGCATATATTATCTCCTGTTAATAATAACAGTCTAGCCCAAACAAAATCCAAATACCAAGGAAAAATATCCGCCCCACACCTGTAACAGAAATTCTAGACAACAGATTTATGATGTGCATATAATTACAATATGAAAATATTATACAAGGTCAGACACCCCAACGGTATTCGCACAATATATTTTTGTGGATTGCCCCTGTGGTCTTATAACAGTCATAACCGTTCCCGTCGTTTCAGACGCCTGAAACAGCGCGTATTTATATTCGACGACAATGGCGAATACGAGATATTCTATAATTATCAGTTACCCGATAACATACACCTGGGTGGCGGTGGCACAAACAACATTATTCGCATACACAAAACCCTGCGCGCCCGCAACGTGTGCCTGACATTTGATAAAAACACATCTGATAATATTTGTGTATTGTGCGATTCTGGTGACTGTTCCGGCCTGGACATGATTGTTATATTCCAGGCCGGACACGCAAACAAACTCTACATTGGTCGTCACACGGTTATAAACGGCGCAAAAATCTGGCTGGGCAATGGCAGTGAACTGCACCTGGGCGACGATTGTATGTTATCCTATGAAATAATGATACGCACGACCGACGGCCATGCAATAATGGACAGCGCGACAGGCGAAATAATCAATCACCAGCGCAACGCATGCATAATCGGCAATCATTGTTGGTTGGGATTGCGCACCATTGTTACCAAAAACGCGCAAATTCCCGACCACACTATTGTAGCATGCGGCACCGTCCTGACGGGTAAATTTACGAACACACATACAATCATCGCCGGCAATCCCGGACGCGTAATCAAGACCGGCGTTTCATTTTCGGACAAATCCATTTTTGACCTTGAAAACATATGAAATATATACTACACTGCCCCTTGAATCGCATGGGAGTGGGATTCGGGAGCCCTAGACAAGCTCTTTCAAATCCACGCTACGGCGCGCCACAGGCATTTAATCTTATTGTTTTTGGCGCGCTTGTTTTTTAATCTCGGTCAATGACCGGGATGCCGTTGACTATACAACAGGCTTTGCCAAAGGTCAATGGGGTCATTAGCGTGGACTATGATTTGTCTAGCGTCCCGGTCGCCACAGTTTTTGTGGCATTTTTTTATTTCCGTTCGATTTTTAATATCACGGGTGGGGCATGTTCATGGGAAAACCAAACATGAATGCTAAAAGGGTGAGTTTCTAAAACAGTGCTCCGGTTGTTTTGCGCCCCACCCACACAAATTTAATCGGGGGATGTTATGACGAAAAAACTGCATATTGGTTTTTGTATGCCACAAATGATTATTGGTGGCGCCGAGTCTGTGTTTATAAGAACGCTGGACGAACTAAAAAAAGATACAAATATAAGAATATCAGTGTTTCTACATGACCCATTAAAAGAGCCGTTTTTTATAGAGTATTTCCAAAAATCCCCCCAGATTTATTTGTACACTGTTTATCGGTTAGGTGGAATTTTTCAATGGGTCGCAAAATACACGAAGTTTTTCCCGTTAAAGAATATTCGTAAAATCATATACAGCCTGTATAAAAAATATAGACGCTTCTTATTGAAGCATAATAAAGTTTTTAAAAGTGTGGATGTTTTTGTTGATTATAAAAATTTGTCATTTGTCCGTGAATTAAAAGGCGTACAAAAACCGAAAATAGGCTGGGTGCACGGGTCAATAAATCATTTTAGAACAAATAATTTGATACATCATTTTGATGTGTTTGATAAGGTGGTGTGTCTATCAGACAGTTTTAGTAACGATTTTAAAGAAGAATATCCAAGATTTGCTGATAAAATTCTACGTATCTATAATCCAATTGATTTTGATAATATTCGGTTGTTGTCAACACAGGGCGAATCTTTCCAGGGTAAATATTTCTGTGTCGTGTCCAGACTTGATAAAGACAAAGATATTATAACAGTATTAAATGCGTTTGATATGTTTTATCAAAAGGAAAATAAGCCTGCAGTAAATTTGGTTGTTGTTGGTACAGGATGCAATGCGACACTGTATCAACAATATGCCTCAAAATTATCTGCTGTAAAAAATATAATATTTACTGGCTCAAAAACAAATCCTTTGGGTTATATGCGTAACGCTGTCGCCCACATACTGTCAAGTTATAACGAAGGACTTCCCACAGTTTTAATAGAGGCACAAACATTGGGGGTGTTAAACATTTCATCAGACTGCAAATCGGGGCCACGTGAAATATTGTTGGATGGTAATGCCGGATTGCTGTTTGAGCCAGGAAATGCAGAACAATTATCAAAACTAATGTCCCAAGTTTGGAACAATGAAGTGGACAAAGAAGCGATGATTAATAATGCCACAACCGCCCTTGATAGATTTGGTGGTGATATCATCGCCGAAGCGATAAAAAAACATATTAACGAGTTGACACATGAAAGATAAATTTTTTCTTAGCCCTAAACGGCTAAAACAAATAAAAAAGATACAAAATCGTTGTAAGATAATTAGTGTAGACCATATAGAGAATGTTCAAAATGGGTATATAAAATCGTTTGATAAAAAGATATCTAGTTTGGGGGTTTTTGATAACAATTTAAATGCTATCAAGTCTGCAGAGATTAGGTGGGATAACTTCTTGCTATTTAAACAGAAATGGGGAAATGTAGATGGGTCAAAAGTTACATATGTTGATAAGGATGTAATCTATTTAGGACAGACGCCTGGACATTTTGGTCATTTTTTAATAAATACATTAGACAGAGCGTGGCCTCTGACTATTGATGAGTTTAAAGACAAAGCAGTTGTTATTATAAAAACATATTATAATAATGAGTCTTATTATAGCTTGTTGGAATATTTGGGTGTAAGAAAAGAAAATATAATTATTCTAGATAAGACCACACAATTTAAATCTGTGTTGGTCCCACAGCGCAGTTTTAAACACAAAGAAATAATATCACAACAATTTGTCGATACATTTAAAAAAATTGCTAGTAATATAACAAAGTCATACCCATACAATAAGATTTATGTATCACGCACAAACTTTGTAAATAAAAATAATTCTGGAAATATGTTGTTTGGTGAAAAGCAAATAGAAAATATTTTTAAGCAAAACGGTTATCATGTTATTTATCCTGAAACTCTTACAATTGCAGAACAGATCGGGTATATGAAAAATTGTCGACACCTTGCTGGGGTGGCAGGAACTGCATTACATCTTGCATTGTTTATGCAGGATGGTGGCGAGGTAGTACAAATAAATCGCTCTAAGTGTAGTTTCGCCTATGCACAGATGCAAATAAACAATATTAAACAACATCATTCTGTGTACATAGATGCTAGTATAGAGAAATATAAAACTAACCATAGTGCATTAGTGCCGCAAATAATAGGATGTAATAAGTATGTGCAAGATTTTTTGAAATCATCAAAATTCGTGTTTTCACAAAGTGATATCGCAGAACAACCAAATGTATATAGTGATTATCTGCAAGCATGTAAAAATACACCAAGATTAAAATTTGTCCGGTCAAGATTTTTGCATCAACTCATTGCTGTAATGGCGCGTATTATTTGTGTATTCATCCCTTCTCGTCAATTGAGACACACAATAAGGGCAAAAATTTAATAAATTGGGTCAGAAGACCCAATTTATTAATTATACAACCCAGAAACTGTCCAACAAAATAACCTGTCAGATGGAACATAGTTGCCAGCATAATTTTGGCTTCGACAGTAGAAATTGTTGTCTGTAATGGATTCCGCCCATACTCCACTTCCGCCAATCGGTTGGATTGCTAATATTTGAATGGTGTAATTAGAATCTCGCATACTTACAAGCAGTTGAGTTGTTGTATCAAAATTGCTTATCCCCCCTTGTTCAACCCAGCCGCTTTTATATTTCCGGTACCATGTGTTGTTATTTTCGGGCGTTGGCATTTGCCATTCCACAACATAGTCAAACGGTGTCAGGTCGGGTATTTCATCCCGCCGTGCCATTGGTGTACCGCCGGGCGTTTCCCCATCGTGGATGCGCAGACTTTTTGAATCTGTATCCATTGTGATTTCACCGATTTGACCTGTAAAGTTTTCATGTTCTGCGCTGTTCCCGCGCCGCAGTTGTAAAATTCGTGACATAATTTTTTACCTTTTATTTCAATTATGTGCACCGGTTGTTTTATAAAAAAAACAGACCGCAAAACTAGTTGCCGTCTGATGCACACTATTATATCACAAATTAACAATTTTTTCAACCCTAAAAAACACAACACACAAAAGTTTATCTTGGTCATCCCCGGCTATTAAATGTCCACCGCCCTTGGCGGGATGAATCAACGGCATTCACTCAATTAAACCTTTGTTTTATATATTCCACAACTAAACACTTGCCATTAACACTAACCACTAAAAATCCCCCAAACGGGGGGATTTTTATCATCAGAATCTGTACGACCCAGAAACCTTGATATTATGCAACTGGATTGCGTCATTGTACTGATAACGATAATCTATACCAAACTGCATACCGCGCGCAGACAACAATTCAACACCACCACCAATGTTTGCCCACAACGGATCGATATCGATGTCATACTTGGTAAAATCGTCCGCAACCGCAAATTTATACTTGGCAAAATCCGGTGCGCCAAACACATCGTACTCTATACCTATCGATGCATAGGGGCGAATCTGAAACCATGCCGATGGATAGATACGTTTTTGCGCAATCAATGAATACCCCGGTGTTAACACAAAATATCCATCTGATTTCAAACGCATATAGTCATCGCCGGCCGCCTTTTCTTTGACACTGAATCCAAAGTTATACCCCACGCGCGCATACACATTACCAACGATATACTGGTTCAATATGTCATGCATCAATCCCCATTCAGACATCAAACTAAACGCCGTACCGTCGCCATCAATTCTGTCCACAAAGTTCTGGGTACGATCAACATCAAACACATGCAAATCCAAAAACGCATTACCATACAACCGCGCCTTTTGCCCCAGAACCTTCATCAAATATCCACCCAGACCGACATTTGTGTCCGCAACATCAATTTTAACATCCCCAAATTGTGTTGTACCGACATAACTTAAATCCATTGCATCGTCTGCCTTGGACGTTGTGTGCGACACACGCCCCGTCAGCCCCAGGACCAAAGTATTTGATTCTTGCCAGTCAAATCCACCCGCAACACTAAAACGATGCCCATCAGCATGCTAGCCATCATCAATATTCT
>JAEDOP010000024.1 GCA_016301865.1 Alphaproteobacteria bacterium | reverse complement strand
CAACAGGTGAACACCAACATTTCATCATGCCCAATTTTTTCCCACATTTCTTCGGTTAAATGTGGTGCAAATGGATTCAGCACCTGCAACAACGCTTCATACGCAGGGCGGGGCATTGTCCCCCCTGGGAACGCATTGATATATTCCATCATCGCGGAAATAGTCGTATTAAACTTCATATTTTCCAGGCGTTCCGTTGCATCTGCGATTAATTTATTCATCAAACGTTCTTGATCATCGGTCATTGGCTCATCTGTCAAATTATCCGCCAAATTTTCGACACGTTTCAAGAAACGCTGCACCCCCGCCAACGCCCCTTCGGACCAATTAACATTAGAATCCCATGGTCCCAATGACAAAACCGTCACGCGTGCAGCATCGGCGCCAACTTCTGCGACTTTTTCATCGACCTGAAATCCGTTACCTGCGGACTTAGACATTTTTTTACCATCAGCCCCCATCAACAAACCATTTGTTGTACGTTTATGATATGGCTCTGGGGTATTAACATACCCTAAATCAAACAACGCCCGATGCCAGAAACGCGAATAAATCAAATGGCGCGTGTTATGTTCATTTCCACCATTATAGTGTCCAACCGGCATCCATTTTTCCATCTGTTCGCGCGAACAGAACTCTTTATCGTTCTTTGGGTCCAGATATCGCAGGAAATACCACGACGACCCCGCCCACTGTGGCATAGTGTCTGTTTCGCGTTTTGCCATTTCGCCACAGCACGGGCAGGGCACATTTACCCAATCTGTTGCGCGTGCCAACGGTGATTCGCCATCTTCGGTTGGTCTAAAATCTTCCATATGCGGTTGCATCAGTGGCAATTCAGATTCAGGCACCGGCACCCAACCGCATTTTTCACAGTAAACCAATGGAATCGGTTCACCCCAGTACATCTGGCGTGAAAATCCCCAATCGCCCATACGATATCGAACCTTAGGGCGTGCGAAACCGCGTTCTTCGCCCACTTTGATTGCTGCTGCGATTGCGTCGGCTTTGCCCATACCATCCAAGAACCCCGAATTAATATGTGCCCCATCACCTTCCCAGACTTTATTAGGTTCGCCACCGGCCAACACCGGAATAATTTCCAGTCCGAACTTTTTCGCAAAGTCCCAGTCGCGACCATCATGTGCCGGCACCGCCATAATCGTCCCGTGCGCATAGTTCACCAACACATAGTCCGCAACAAACACCGGAATTTCAGCACCTGTAAATGGGTTCACGGCCATAATACCTTCCAATTTGACACCTGTCTTGTCCTTGGTGGCATCTGTTCTGTCAAATTCAGACTTTGTCGCAGATTCTTTGATATACGCGCGCACCGCGTCCGCATTAGTAATTTTCCCTTCGTCCAGCCATTTTGCCAACAGCTTATGTTCGGGCGCAATTGCGCAGAACGTAACGCCAAATATAGTATCGACGCGTGTTGTATAAACGGTCATAACATCATCACCCACGCGAAAATCGACATCTGCCCCGGTTGACCGCCCAATCCAGTTAATCTGGTCACGTTTGACCTTGTCCGGATAGTCCACAATATTCAGCCCATCCAACAATTTATCCGCATATTTAGTAATTGCCAGGTTCCACTGCATTTTTTCGCGCACTTCGACATCACCATGGCAACGATTACATTTACCGTCTTCTAATTCTTCGTTGGTCAACGTTGTACGACAATTCGGGCACCAGTTCATCGGCAACATAGATTTATATGCCAACCCCGCCCGAAAGAACTGAATAAACATCCACTGGGTCCATTTGATAAATTCCGGGTCAGACGTCGCGACCTGGGCGTTCAAATCGATTGACCAGCCCATATCCAGCATATTTTTTGTAAATTTTTCCACCAACTCACGCACCACCACGGACGGATGCTTGCCAATTTTGGTGGCATAATTTTCAGCCGAAATCCCCAGCGAATCAAATCCCAACGGATACAGTACATCAAACCCCTGCATACGACGAAAACGCGCCATAACATCGCAACCCGTATAATTCAGCATATGACCGCCATGCAATCCGGTACCACTGGGAAATGGAAATTCTGCCAACATATAGAACGGTTGTTTGGTTCCATCATTTTTTGGTGTGAATACACCGGTCTGTTGCCATTTCTGTTGCCATTTTGCTTCGCGTTCATGAATTTTCTTGATATCGTCTGCCATGATAAATCCTGTATTTTCTTATGATAAACAGGCGGATTTTACCGCCATTTCCACCCAAATTCAAGGATTTTATAAAACACACATTTACTATAAACAACATTTTGAAATCACGAACAAAACACAAAAAAACAACCACCGAATCCAATACGTTCATAGGGTTCGTACCATATGAAACAACAATTACCGCAGACACATACGTTTATGGCACACTATATGAAGACTGGGTCACAACTGCTATTATCAATAAAATCCCATCACTGGTGGGATTTTACTTGCAAAAATATGCCAAAAATTCAGTATTACCACTGCCACCCTTGACCGGCGATTCCGTTATTCCACCCGATCGAAATCCATGTTTTTCAAAACATTCAACAACCTGATTTTTGGCAAATTCGTGCCACTGGGCGGACTTTATAACCCCATTGGAACGCGCGGCAACATCGCGCGGCACTTCGAATTGGGGCTTAATCAAAACAATTATATTCCGCGCGCCCCACGGCACCAACGCGCCAACAATATTAGTCAGCGACACAAACGAAACATCCACCACAATCAAATCAACCAACGATTGTACGGCCAGGGCGCGAATATCCGTCCTCTCTAACGACACAACACGCGCATCCGCGCGCAGTTCTGGAATCAACTGGTTCGTCCCCACATCCACCGCATAGACACGCGCCGCACCACGTTTTAATAAAACCTCGGTAAATCCGCCTGTGCTGGCACCAACATCCAAACACACCATACCATCTGGATTAACTCTAAAATAATCTAATGCATGCGCTAATTTCAAACTGCCACGGCCAGTGGAATAGGGCAAATCACCCGCGACCAAAACATCAGAATCCACAACGTCCTGGCTGGGCTTTTTAGCGGGCGCGCCATTCACCGTCACCAATCCACCACGAATACCAGCCACCGCCCGTGCACGCGTGGAATACAAATTGCGTTGAACTAATGCCTGATCTAATCTCATACACATTATTCTAGCCCAGCGGCATCACAAAATCAACCGTCGTCACAAAAATCACCCGCCCCACCACAAAAAAGCCCCTAAAAACCGCCCCATCGGGCGCACAAACACCCGAAAACCCGCAGAAATCCGCCATTTTTTCGATTTTTTGAGCCAGAATAGGGCACAAATCACCATTTTTCGGACATTTTACGATTCCAAAAAAACCAGAAACCAACAAATTGACCAAATCGATTTATAAGCCTGATAACAAATTATTACCCAGAACTTTCAACACAAAACTTTAACTTTTTATCAAACCACAAGAACAATCAAATTCATCATCAATATTGTACCACAAATCAAACCAAAACATAAACCAGACCGGAATCTATTGTTGCACATCGGTTTGCATTTTTCACCGCCATCAACTTACTCAACACATTCGCATTGCATATGCATATACATTTACGTGTGCCACAAGCACAGCATAGCAAACCAAAGCCCACAATTATCTATATTATGTATACGTTTACGTGTGCCACAGCACAGCAAACACACACAAACCAAATCCCACAATTATCTATATTATGTATACGTTTACGTGTGCCACAGCACAGTAAACACACACAAACCAAAGCTCACAATTATCTATATTATGTATACGTTTACGTGTGCCACAGCACACTAAACTATACATAATATACATTATGCGCCTTTTATAAATCGCTGCCCCGCAGGCTTTTTGCGCGCCTTTTGTTTTGCTTCTGTTCACGCAATAATTCTTTTATTTCTGCTAAATTTTGGTTCACCCTGTCCAACTTAAAAGGCATTGAAATCCACGCCACAAACCACAACACCACCAAAACCAAAACAATTATATACAACAATCCTACTACAAACATATTTACCCCTTTGATAAAAAACACATATGCATTATATCATAAACATCGCCTAAATGCAAAACTATACATAATCCAGCCATAACAGCAAAAAACTGGGCAGCACATCTCTGCCCCGCCCTTAATTAAACTAATTTATCAACAGTTGCAAACTAACGCTTTGTAATCTTTTTAATTTTTTTAATTTTGTCCAACGCACCATCCGCAACATTCGTTGCAATTTTCGCCACTTCTTTAACGCCTTTCTTCAAATCGCTTTCAACGACTGCGCCGGTTTCAACCGCCTCTACATCCGAACAGCAAAACGGACACTTGATCGCCGCATTATTAATCGTCGATTTACAGTACGGGCACGCATGCGTATTCGCTGGTTTTTTATCACGCATTTTATTCATTGTACGCACGAACAAGAATATCGCAAACATCGTGATAAAGAAACTGACCACAGAGTTCAAAAACATCCCAAAATTCAGGGTTGTTGCCCCCGCCGCCTGGGCCGCCGCAATTGTTTCATAATGACCGCCTGCCGGATTGCTCAACACAAAGAACCACTGGGAAAAATCAACCCCACCAATTAACAACCCAATCGGCGGCATAATAACATCTTCGACCAACGAATTAACAACACCAGTCATAACACTACCGACAATGATACCAACCGCCATATCGATTGCATTACCACGTTGAACAAAAGCTCTAAATTCTTTAATTAACTTATTCTTTTTTGCCATATTTCTACTCTTTGTCTTGTTTATTAGAATACTCTTCAATGCCACGCAACACCGCCCCCAGTGTTTTGCGTAAATTTTCATCATGCGTTTCAACCGTTATGTCGGCCAACGCATAAATCCCATAACGTTCATCTATCAATTGTTGCAAAATCTTACGACTATCCGTATTCAATAATTGCGGACGCGTATCACGCGCACCGGTACGCTTGACCAACAAATCTAAATCCGCCCGCAACCATACAGACAACGCACGTTCCAGCACCATTTCACGCACCGCAGGTGTTATAAACGCCCCCTCGCCCGTTGAAATAACTTTCAATGCCGGCGGCGTATCCAACAGGCGTTCAATCACGCGCTGTTCTACGCGACGAAATTCTTCTTCGCCATACAGCGAAAAAATATCAACCACACTACACCCGGCAGCGGCTTCAATCTCTTTATCCGAATCCACAAACGGAATCCCCAGCCGTCGCGCCAACGCACGCCCAACACTGGTTTTGCCCGCCCCCATTAAACCAACCATAACAACAGGCCTGTCTATAAATTCATCTTTTGCGTTTTTCATATCAACACACATAATATCAGATTTCCTAAAACACTCAATAAAAAACACATTATCATTTTATTTGATGGGAATTTATGCTATAATACAAAACATAATTCAGAAAATAAAAAGAGAGAAAACCATGAAACACACAACCCTTTTTACAATTTCTTTATTTTCATTATTGGGCGCGTCTGGCGCACACGCCGCAACAAACACGCACGCCTATGCAAACGCAATTACAGCGCACAACATCGCATCGATTCAACACACAATTACGCAAACCGCAATTTCTTCGTTTGCAGGATCTATGCGTGGCAACATGGGCGCACAGAAACAACGCACCAAATCAATTTCCGCACAACGCAACGAAAACCCTGCCACTACATACGGCCGTGCGCCAATGTACGGCACTGCACCGATGTACGGTGAATATAACGACGACGGCAGTGCTGGTCGCAGCGGCGGCGACATTTACAACGCCGACGCCGCACTGAACAGCATTTGGTTGAACTGGCAACATATGGGCGACGACGCTGTATTTGACAATTTCGCACACCTAGATTCCAACATAAACACATTTATGTTCGGCATCGCAGGCGGACTGTCTGAATTCGCGGGCGGACTGTCTAAATGGGGAATGTACGCCGGCTTTATTGATGGTGACCAACAAAATAACGAAATCCAAATCGATTCCCAGGGCGGCCACTTTGGTATCTATAACGGCAACGTATTCGGTAATTGGGGACTGTTTGCGACCGTTGACGGCGGCGTATTGAATAACACCACCGACACAATATTTGGCACCGACGAACATTCTAATTTCTGGGTTGGTGCTGCGACCGAAATCACATACGACTTTGCGCTGGATGGCACATTTACATTACAGCCTGGCGTGCACCTGGGGTACACATGGATTCGTGGCGAAGATTACACATCTGCATCCGGCGATATTTTAAAGAACGACGCATTCAGCATGTTCGAAGTCACCCCCACCCTGCGCGCGATTAAACACATCGCAAACGGATGGTTCGGTGCACTGAACGCCAAATATGTAATGATATTTGACAACGGCGGCGACACATACATCAATGATATTGTCACAGACGCACTAGAAACCGACAATTATCGCGAATATAGTATATCGCTGGAAAAATATGTAAACCACTTTAACATATCCGCGCACTTTGGTCGCCGCGACGGCGCCCGCAACGGATGGATTGGTGGCATGAATATAAAATACGCGTTTTAAACCAATAAAAATCCCCGGGAACGGGGATTTTTATTCGCTATAATAACAATTTGACGTGTATTCGTATACTGCCACTTTATTTTTTACTTCGCTAAACTTTTATTTATCACGACATTATATATTCCAGCACTAATCACTAACCACTTACACTAACCACTAAAAATCCCCCAAACGGGGGGATTTTTTTACTCCATATTCGCCAATTGTTCCAATTGATCCGCCGCAATCAGCGCATCAATCATCTCGTCCAGCCCCGCACCACCGGACAGAATATCATCCAATTTATACAGTGTCAGTTTGATACGATGGTCAGTCACGCGCTGTTCTGGGAAATTATAGGTGCGAATCTTTTCACTTCTGTCGCCCGATCCAACCATAGATTTGCGCGATGCATTACTGGCGTTTTCCTGTTCCATACGCTGTTTTTCATACAACTTGGAACGCAGAACCGCCATCGCCACCGTCTTGTTCTGAAATTGCGAACGTTCGTTTTGACACGTCACAACAATGCCGGTTGGAAAGTGGGTAATACGTATCGCACTGTCGGTTTTATTAACGTGCTGGCCACCTGCCCCAGACGCACGGAAAACATCGATACGAATATCCTTGTCATCGATTACAACGTCAATATCTTTGGCCTCGGGCATAACGGCAACAGATGCCGCACTAGTATGAATACGACCGCCTGCTTCGGTTTCTGGAACGCGCTGAACACGATGAATACCTGATTCAAATTTCATACGACCATACGCACCTGCACCATCAATTTTGAACACAATTTCTTTGTACCCACGCAGCGACGTCGCGTTTTCTTCGATAACCTCGACCGCCCACCCATGGCGCAGAGCATATGATTTATACTGATTGTACAAATCACCTGCGAACAACGCAGACTCTTCACCACCAACACCCGCACGAATTTCCATAATCACACTGTTGTCATCCGCTGCATCACGTGGCAACAGCGCAATCTGTAAATTCTTTTCAATTTCCGGCAAACGATGGTTTAGTTCATGCAACTGCTCGTTCGCGATTTCGCGCAACTCTGCATCACACATCATTTCTTCGGCATCTTTGATACCCGCAACCGTCTGAAAATATTCCACAATCATCGGCAATATTTCATTCAGTCGCGAATATTCCTTGGACAGTTTTGTTAACTCGTCCCCCGACACCGCGCCTGAATTCATTTGCGCTTCGATTTCAGCGGCACGCGTTTGAATATCTTTTAACTTCTGCTCAACAATCATAATTATTCACCCCGCACAACCTTTATTACGTCACCAATCGACAAACTCTGCTGCTCTCCGGTTGCCATGTTTTTTAACGCAACAACTTGATTTTTTGCTTCCGCTTCGCCAATTATCGCACTGAATTTAGCGTTTATTTTGTCACTGTATTCAATTTGGTTTTTGAATTTTTTATCCGCATCCAGATACGCTACCGCCACAACATTCGCGTCACGCAACGCATTCAACACAGACACCGCATACCCCAGGTTTTCGTTACCCATACACAGCACCGAAACATCAACTGGCGATTCAAAACGCGACAAATCAATCGCCCCAGATTCCATCAGCGCAACAAATATGCGCGAAAAACCAATCGCCGCACCAACACCAATAATCTTGGTCTTGCTGAATTTTCCGGCCAAATCGGCATAACGACCACCACCGGCCGCCGTCCCCAGTTCCGGATGACTTAGCAATTTAAATTCAAACACCAGACCGGTATAGTATGCCAACCCACGCGTAATCGCCAGGTCGATTTCAGCATTTTTCACCCCAAACAATTCCAACGTTTTCATAAACT
>JAEDOP010000023.1 GCA_016301865.1 Alphaproteobacteria bacterium | reverse complement strand
CGATTGCGCCATCTAAATCCATTCCCGCGCCACGCAATGTCAGATTGCCACCATTCATTACCAAACTTGCCAAATCCAACAGGCCTGCGCCAGAATCAATTGACATTGCCCCAGATTCATTAATGATTTCATCTAATTCAATTCCCTGTCCCGCGCTTAACTGAACGCGACCCGCATTTGTCAAATCAGATGCAACAATTCGATTTCCCGCATCAATCAACACCACAGAACCATCTGCAACATTAATATTACCTGTAATCGAAACATTTTCCGCAACATCATATGTCGTATTCCCCGCATCCACGATAAAATCACCAGTAATGGTTAAATTCTGGGCACTAAAATCCGTCGCAGTTAAATTCAGCATACCACCTGTGCCACCCTGAACAAAATCACCAGACACTTTGGCAATCCCCGCGATTTCAACAATCGGCGCATTAATATTTACCTGAGTCCCCGCCGTGCCACTAACCCCCAGACTTTGCGCACTCAATGAATCCGCATTCAAATCCATAACCCCGGCCGTATGCGTTATAACGCCCGCAACCAAATCCGTTGCCGCATTGACTTCCATCGATCCAGAATTTGTAATACCACCCGTTGAAATTCCACCATTTGTCGATACTACCTGGGCATTACCAGAATTATTAATTCCCGCCATGGAAACACTATCCGCCGACAAATCCAACGTTCCCGTATTTGTTGTCGCACCATCAACGCCAACCGCGCCCACGGCATCAATATCCAGTGTCCCGTTATTGGCCAACACACCATTAATATCAAGTGCATCTGCAGAATTTAATACCAACCTATTACCACCACCCAATGAAATCGCACCAACACTGATATCCATATCTTCCATAGTTGTTTTCAGTGTTAATGTCGTTGTGTCGCGCACCACCATACCTGACGAAGGGTCAGCAGGATCATTATCCGCATCAAAATAGATATTGCCATCAATATCAATATTTCCTTTAGTTGCAGTAATACCCGCACCATGCGCCACAAATTTACCATCACCGGACAAAGTACCAACAAATAAATCCTGGGTATATGTTTCAAATATACCACCATCATTAAATGTCAAATCACCCGCCACACGAGTATAAGACGTCGCATTCGTCCCCAGCGTCAAATGCCCAGAATTCGCGACCGTTACATTACGCTCTATATTTACAAGCGGTGCATCTAATATAATGTTGCCAACCACCGTTGAATCCACAGCATTCACATCACCGTCAATTAAAATTGCTGTATTTGACGTCATGGCAAACGGCGACGCATCATTGCGCACAACATTCACATCACCCGCAACCGACGCACCACCCGCACCCACATTCACATTACCTGCAATCTGCACAGTTTCACCAATGGTTAAATTACGCAAACTGCTGTCTATATTCAGCACACCACCAGATACAGTCAAATTATTATCAATCGCCATATTTCCAGCAAGTGCAATTAAATCAATCGCACCACCCGCGGCATTAATCCCACCGACGGCAACCGCCCCACCATTCGCATCAGACCCACGAATCGTCGTCGTGCCACTGTTATTTGTCACCGTTCCATCAATATCAACATTTTTTGCCCATACTGTTGTTGTGCCATCTGTATTTGTAATATCGCCAGACACATTAACCGTGCCGCTTGCTTCCGTCAATGACGACACCGTCAATTCCGCCACTGCACCCGAATTAGACAACGAAGCAACATTTACAACATTTCCATTTAACACCGTATTCGCACTATTCGATACCGCACCAACAACACTCAAAGTATTTGCAGCGACTAATTTCGTTATCCCAGTATTCCCCTGAACCGCACCATTTATCGTCATATTCTGTTGTGCATTCATTATTAATGACGTCGCATCATTCTGGACAGAATCCGCAACTATATTCTGGGCCGCAACCGTCATTGTTGCATTTGTATTACCATTCGCACCATTTAATACAGTCGTTAAATTATCCAGGTCGCCCCCTGTGATATTAACATTAAATTTATTCAAATTATTTGCGAACGCACCGAACCACTTATCAGAATCAGCATTCGTCCCAAACACCAAAGTACCCGTTGTTAAACTAAATTCGTTATCTGTGCCCATCCCCGCCAGGTTCAACCCATATTCCATATAGGTTTCCCCATCAACAGTCGCATACAAATTGCCATTATTAACAAGTGAATACGTATTCTGATTACCACCATTAATACGCCACGAATCAACATTCAGCGTCAACGTACCACCGTCGGTTCTATCATTCTTTACTGTCCCCGTTACAACCAAATCAGCACCAGACACACTTAAATTTGATGCCGCTGAATTTTCCAAATTACCAGTAATATTAACATCATCACCGGCGATTAATTCCATATCGCCACCTTGATTAGACACACCCCCACTAACCGTGATTGTTTGGCCAGACACAGTTGTCCCACCCACATTATCATTCGCGATCAATTCCCCCAGTGTCACCGCACCCGCGGAATCAATGTTAATCGTGCCTTTATACAGATTAAGACCACCTGTAACATTCACAGAATTTGCATCAACCGAAAAATCCCCATACGCAATAACAGACCCCTTCACATCTAATTCATTGATGTTATCCAATGTCAACGATGCCGTGTTTATTGCGTCACCTATTTTTATCCCATCTGTACCAATCTCATCTGTACCAACCTCCACGCTAAACCTTTCTGGATTTGTGTCAGACGTCTTGAATCCCAAATTTACCCCATTCAACACCTGTAACATTGACCCAATTGAAATATCACCGGTTGAAATTACGGTAAATGGACTGCTTGCACTATTTAGAACATATAAATTATTAACCGCCCCATTCGGTGTTGCATCGTTTGTCCCTGGATTCAAATCTAATCCAACAATCATGTTATTCGTCACATCAAACCCAGGTGCAACATCAACACCACCCGTCGTCTGACCACCGGTCGCATTAATACCATTTCCGCCAATGACAACAATTGATTGTCCACCGGCTATGGCCGACTGCCACGCGTCATATGTGGTGGCCACCGCTGCATCTGCACCAATTGGCGCAATTTCCTGTGGTGCGGCCCGTACCCCCATTGGCAAAACGCAACAAACCAAGGACAATAACTTTTTTATCATTTTTTTATTTCCTTCCCATCACAATTGTGATTATATTATGGCACATTTCATTTTACTATGGCAAGATGAAATTGTCCACATTATCAAATGAACGCAAGGAGAAAAATTTATGTTTGATATCAAAAAAATTCATGCACGTCAAATTATGGACAGTCGTGGCAATCCGACAATAGAATGTGATATTACATTATCAGACGGCGCATTCGGACGCGCAGCCGTTCCATCTGGCGCATCAACCGGTTCATTCGAAGCCCTTGAACTGCGTGACGGTGGCAATAACTATATGGGCAAAGGTGTATTGACCGCGGTCAAAAACGTTAACAAAATCATTGCGCCTGCCCTGGTTGGCATGGACGCGTCCCAGCAAACTGAAATTGATGAAAAAATGCTGACATTGGATGGCACACCAAACAAAGATAAATTGGGTGCAAACGCGATATTGGCGGTTTCCATGGCTTTGGCACACGCAGTTGCGAACGCAAAACATATTCCACTGTATAAATACATCGCAGAAATTTATGGCAACGCCAACCCATGTGTTCTGCCACGCCCAATGATGAATATCATAAACGGTGGCGCACACGCCGACAATGGTCTGGACGCCCAGGAATTCATGATTATCCCAAACGGCGCGACATCCGAAGTTGAAGCAATCCGTATGGGTTCTGAAATATTCCACCACCTGAAATCAATTCTGAAAAAGGGTGGCAATTCTACAAACGTTGGCGACGAAGGCGGTTTTGCACCAAACTTTAATTCCTGTGCCGAAGCCCTGGACACAATTGTTGCGGCAATACGTTCCGCAGGCTATGAACCAGACAGCCAGGTTTCAATCGGATTGGACGTTGCATCATCAGAATTCTATGCTGACGGCGTTTATAATTTCGAAGGTAAAAAATTATCATCTGATGAAATGATTGAATTCTATGAAAAATTAATTTCAGATTACCCAATCATTTCCATCGAAGACGCCCTGGCCGAAGAAGATTGGACAGGTTGGAAAAAACTAACCGAACGTATTGGCAACAAATGTCAATTGGTTGGCGACGACCTGTTTGTAACCAATCCAGCACGTCTGGCACGTGGCATTGAAAATGGCGTTGCCAATGCAATTTTGATCAAGGTAAATCAAATCGGTTCTTTGACCGAAACACTGCGCGCAATCAAAATGGCGCAAGACGCCAAATATGGTGTTATTATTTCCCACCGCAGTGGCGAAACCGAAGACACCACAATCGCGGACCTGGCGGTGGCAACAAATGCCGGCCAAATCAAAACTGGCTCTATGTCACGCACAGATCGCATGGCAAAATATAACCAGTTAATTCGTATCGAAGAAGAACTGGACAAATCCGCAAAATATGGTTTATAATCATCGTGGAATAACAAACGGGGGGCATATGCCCCCCTTTATACAAATAACATGCTGAACAATATTGATTTTGTACTGGTAATAAAATACATACTGTGCGCATTGCTGACCATCGGCATTATCTTTGCACCCGCATGGATTGCCCGCCAAAATAACAAAGGCAAACCCGACATGCACGCCGTCAGATTAGCCAGTTGGATTTTCGGCTGGTCAATTATTGGTTGGCTGTGGTCTTTGTTCTGGGCCACCCGTAAATAATTTCTCTTTTAACTACTCTATCCCCTTGGGCAGATCACCAAATGTATCATTATTATATATACAATATTTGGTTTGATAATCCCCATCGTCGTATCCCAATGTCATACCCGGCGCACATGCCTGATTCAAATCTGAAACCCGTGCCACGACACACCAATCATTTTCAGTCAAATCATCTGTTGCCGTTTCAACAGCAGTACCTGAACATGTTGCATCTGCTGCAGATGTGCTTGGCACCGCGGCCACACACTTAGCCGACTTACCCCATTTGCTGCGTCGCGCACCATTTTCCCAACACAGACACGCCCCCCACGACTGCGTTGCAACACCCAAATTATAATCGCGCGGGCACATATCTTCGCCTTCGCCAACACCATACAAAGCAACCAACGATGTCCCAAGTATGCTATCATCCCCATAACGCGAATTCGCAAAATTAGATTTACACAAATTATCTGTATCATATGCCCCATCATCAAAGAACTGATATTCCATAAAACGCCCCTGCAGATTCATACACTGCGTCGATAAAATGGATATAATCTGATTGTAAACCTCGGTCGCGACACCTGTCGGGCGCGTATAGCGATGTTTCAATGTAGTATTATCAGAATCATCTACCAAACCGTACCTGACAAACAAATCACCCGTTGTATTACCATTCGGCAATGTGTACACGAATTGACCATATTCACTATTATTTCTTCGCCTTGCTTGCACCACATCAAATCCACCAAACGCCTGTTCTATCATATCAGAATCACTGCATGCTGCTATACCCTGCAACTGTTTGGCGCACTCTGATTTATACGCCCACGTACCATCCGCGTTTTTTATCTGCTCTCCCATGTTATTGTATTCATACAATGCAAACCAATCCGGGGCACGATCAGAATTTGCCGGGAACAATCCACTGTACGGATAATAGAAATTTTCATAGTTTGTCCCGCCATATTTATCAAAACACTGCTTAACAACCGCACGACACGCCGTCAAAGTATCTGTATTTTGAATATTATCAATGTATTGCGCAACAATATTTCCATCAAACATATTATCACACGAAATCACATAATCAGAACACATCTGGGCATTTAATACCACCTTGTCCGGCTGTAATACGACACCACTGCTGCCGGTCAATTCCTTCATAGCGGCCGTTATCGCCGCATCACCATTCATATAACAACTGGACACATAATCAAAACAGCCCTGCTTAATCTCGGCCACTTTGGATTTCTGGGCATAGTATATTGACAACATGGCCTTGTCCAGATATTCAGCCCACACAACATCCGCGTTTTCCACACATTTGTCCAACGCCGGTTGTGCAAATTTTTTTACCCTGTTTTCAAAATTTTGAACAAATCCACGATTGCTGGAATTCTTGGCCAGTTTTTGATTTGCTGCCTCTACCCCATCACTGAACACCAGCATTTGTTCCAATTTATAAAAATCTTTGACACCAACAATTGGTTTACCCGTGGACACATCAATATATTGACCATTATCCAAACATTTATGATAGTTTGCACCACATACCTGTTCACTTAAAATTGCAGATTCAACCTCGTTAATACAGGTGGTTATATCAGACGAATTATGTTTTTGCCGATTTTCCACCCGCGCCAGGTCCAACATTGCCCCCCCTTCGCGTACGGCGGCCTTCATCTTTTGTTGTGTCTGTTCCATGGCGGTTTGCACCGTGTTACAGTCCTGTTCAATCGCCATCAGATATGCTGTTATCGCGCGTTGCAATGACGCATCATTACAATCCGCCCGCACCGCTTCGCGACATTGCGGAAAAACCGCACTGTACAACGCGTTGCCATTATATGCCGCAATCGCCTGGCCTGCATCAACCATACCAAAGGCATTAACTGTATCAAACGACATATTAATACTGTTCAAATCTGCATATTTACCACCAACGGTGCTGTCTTCGCCGCGAATAGAATTCATAATCGCCTGCAACAATGCCTTGGACGCTGAACTATCACCCGTCAAGGCGGCTTCACCCTCGGACTGGGTGCGCATTGCCGTGGCTTGCGCGGCTGTCATACCAACCACATCCAAACTTTCTGTAAACACAGTCAGCTTTTCGCCCGCCTGTTCCAAGACATCGCGAACTTCGTCTAATGCAAACACACGATCATTGCACGAACATCGTCTGTAATCATCATTTTTCAACATACAAAATTGATCCATACATGAAAAATATGTATTTTTACACTGTTCATATTCCGCCCCCGTACGCGTTGCCAACATCGCCCCCGACGACGCATCCGAACCTGCCCGTGCAACAATTGGTGTCATATTACGCTTGGCATTGATATTTTTATCCGTCCGCACACTGGCCGGCCGCGCAACGGCGGTACGCGCCACTGTTCCAGACCGATTTTGAACAGAATTTGCTGCACTGCGCGCCGGCAAGACACTTGTACGTGGTGTTTCACGTTTTACAACGGTCGCACTGCGCGTCTGGGTTGCCACAGTATTCTTGTCTGATTTTACGCGCGAAACAGCCGTTCCATCACGAACAGCGGCATTGGCGACACCAACGCAAACCAACAGATTTGCAAGAAAAACCAGAACTCTCTTCATCTCTGATAAAAAGTCTAGCAAATTTGCGATTTCCCGTGCAAGCGAATAATAACAACAAAAAAACCTATTTTTCTTGTTGCAAAGATTTGAAAATTAATATATTATACCTGTCGCCTGCGGATATGGCGGAATTGGTAGACGCGCTAGTTTCAGGTACTAGTGGTAGCAATACCTTGGAAGTTCGAGTCTTCTTATCCGCACCACACTTTGCCCATCGGGCTTCGTGTGGCAAACCAGTTTTGGGGTTGTAGCTCAGTTGATAGAGCGCTACGTTCGCATCGTAGAGGTCGTGGGTTTGAGTCCCATCAGCTCCACCAAATTTACTTATCGGCTTGGCCGATTAGGAAATTTGAGTGTCTCGGCATAGCGTCAGCGCAGACGGACGAGGAAACTCAAACAACAAAACCACTAAATGCCGCGGGAATGCGGCATTATTAAAAGTCTTCGGGGATATGGCGGAATGGTAGACGCTGAGGACTTAAAATCCTTTGGTCATTGCGACCGTGTGGGTTCGAGTCCCACTATCCCCACCACAAAAATTAACGACCTAATTCTTGGTCGTTTTTTATTCATATACCATAATTTTATTAGGATAGATTTTACTTTTAAAATCCCCACACAGCCCCAACCGGAATCCCGCATAAGATCACAATAAAAAACAATCCGATTTTTATCGTATCACTGCATTATAACAATTTCCCAAAAAATGACAAAATAAAAACTTGAAACGCCACTGTTTTATTCTTATAATATACCCACTGTTTTGGATGTGTAGCTCAGTTGGTTAGAGCGCTTCGTTCACATCGAAGAGGTCGTTGGTTCGAGTCCAATCACATCCACCAAATTTACTTATCGGCTTGGCCGATTAGGAAATTTGAGTGTCTCGGCGTAGCGAAGCGCAGACGGACTGCCTTTGTTTATTTGAAACACAAACACCCCGTTTGGGGTGTTTTTTTGTGCACTTCCCATACAATTAGATACTTAGATAAATAAAAGTTTATTTAAGTGTAAGTGGTTAGTGGTGGCACTATAATGTGCGGCAAATGCCGCACACATTCA